>NZ_JAVUPQ010000014.1:0-80934 GCF_032029835.1 Escherichia sp. AM3
GCTGATAGAAACAGAAGCCACTGGAGCACCTCAAAAACACCATCATACACTAAATCAGTAAGTTGGCAGCATCACCGACACTTCATTAGCATCATCATCCGGCATCATTCAGTTTTATTGAGTGACCAGGATTGAATCGACCAGTTTAAATTCCGGTGCTTTATCCAGCGGGATAACCTTGCCGGATTTCTCAGCGTCAACCATCAGCTTCAGACCCGTTGCGCCGATATCCGCCGGGTTCTGGGCAACCGTCGCGGTCATTTGTCCGGCTTCCACCATTTTGCGGGCTTCCGGAATGCCATCTGTACCGACGACCAGCACTTTTCCCGTTTTTCCGGCGTTTGCGACTGCCTGAGCAACACCCATTGCCATCGTGTCATTCGCGCAATAGATCGCTTTAATATTCGGATTACGTTGCAACACGTTAGTGGCGACATCCAGTGCTTTAATGCGGTCCCAGTCGGCAGGCTGGCTGGCGACAAGCTTGATCTGGCTTGCTTTTTTGAAGGCTTCGGTGGCACCATTACGACGCGCTTCACCGGAGGCGTTACCGGCTTTACCCTCAATGATTGCGACTTCACCACCTTCAGCGCCCAATTTGTCAATAATGAACGACGCGCCTTTCGCCCCGACAGCAACGTTATCGGTGGTGACAAAAGCTTCCACATTGCCGCCAGCTTTTTTCAGATTATCCATGTCGATTTTTTCATCGAGATTAACCAGATAAATGCCTTTTTTCCATGCGCGGGCGACAGGCATGACCAGATTCACTGAGGATAATGGAGCGAAGGCGATACCTTTGTAATTTTTATTACTGAGATCTTCAAATAACTGCAATTGAGATTGAAAATCGCCTTCTGAAGGAGAGGCAAAAATATCAACGCTGACGCCCAGTGTTTTTGCTTCATCTTCAATGCCTTTTTTCATATCTACCCAAAATGGGTTGGAGAGGGTTTTCAATACGACAGCATATTCGGCGGCAGCAAAAGCGCTGGTTGACAACATTAAGCCCACGAGTGTGTCGCTGAAATATTTCAGATATTTATTCATAATAATGTTCTCACGGTAAGGGGACAGGTAACTCCGCGATGGCGGAATTACCTTTTTCTTATTTCAGTGCGCCTGGTGAGAAGAAATCAACAATTGCGCCGGTTTTTTGCATATTAATATTAGCTTGTTCAATGTTGAGCTGGGCGACAGAGACAAAAAAAGCGTCCAGCAAAGTTAGTTGTAATATTCTTGCCGAGGCATTACGACCTAATAACGGCGTTTCCGGGGCTGGTGAGCAAATAATATAATCGGCCAGTTTCGCTATCGGTGAATGGTAGCTATGGGTTATACAAATAATCTTTGCCCCGTTCTTTTTTGCCAGTTCTACGGCCGCTTTTACATCACTGGTTCGCCCGGAATGGGTCACTACCAGCACAACATCTCCTTCCTGTAACAACGAAGCGGACATCATCATGATGTGAGCATCAGGATAGGCCTGACAGCGTACGCCAATGCGCAAGAACTTGTGCTGTACATCAGCACAGATAGCATTTGATCCTCCGGCACCGTACAAATCCCGCTGTCTGGCCTGATAGAAAAAGCGGGCGGCACGGTGGATCTCATCAACGTTGACGATCGACTGACCTTCCATAATGGTGCGTAAAGTGATGTTAAATACCTTATTCACCACATCCTGCGGCGCTTCATCAAAAGCCAACTCGGAAGGCAATACCTGTTCTGACTGAGAAAAATAATCTTCCAGCGCACTGCGTAAGTTACGAAAGCCGCTAAACCCCAGCAGCTTTGATACCTTAACTATCATCGCTTCAGATACCGCCAGAGCTTCTGCGACATCTTTAATTGCGGGTGCACAACTCAGGTTACCGGGTTTGAGTAACCACTCCACGATGCGGCTTTCATTTTCTGTCATTCCTTCCTGCTTCATTCGCAGGTAAGGCGCTAACCCTATACCGTTCGGAAGCGCTGAATCAAACTCTGACTGGCTCATCACGTTCTCTTGTCCTTGAATTGAAGACGCCACTATATCACCACAGCAAGAACAGAAAAGATGCTGGCTACTTCACAATAAAATAAAATTTATAAAGTTTATTTTATTGTGAACAATGGCGAGTGGCTTAAAATTTTATTTCATTTAATTAGTTTAAAAACATGATGTTATTTGTTTTTCTGGTTTTTTAGATGATAGATGTTGCTGGATGGTGAGTGTCTTTAACGCTATTGCGCTGTCAGATGTAACTCTGTAAAACAGATCAGGAAGGCGTAATTCATCGATTTTGGGTGTTTTTAATTCATTAACATCACAAATGTTTTTTGATTGTGAAGTTTTGCACGGACGGGGAAGATGAATGAAAAAGATTGCATTTGGCTGTGATCATGTCGGTTTCATTTTAAAACATGAAATAGTGGCACATTTAGTTGAGCGTGGCGTTGAAGTGATTGATAAAGGAACCTGGTCGTCAGAGCGTACTGATTATCCACATTACGCCAGTCAAGTCGCACTGGCTGTTGCTGGCGGAGAGGTTGATGGCGGGATTTTGATTTGTGGTACTGGCGTCGGTATTTCGATAGCGGCGAACAAGTTTGCCGGAATTCGCGCGGTCGTCTGTAGCGAACCTTATTCCGCGCAACTTTCGCGGCAGCATAACGACACCAACGTGCTGGCTTTTGGTTCACGAGTGGTTGGCCTCGAACTGGCAAAAATGATTGTGGATGCGTGGCTGGGCGCACAGTACGAAGGCGGTCGTCATCAACAACGCGTGGAGGCGATTACGGCAATAGAGCAGCGGAGAAATTGAGATTCATCCACTACTTGCATGGATGAGTAATGATTAATGTGGATAGAGTTTCTTTTTGAGGTTGGCTAATGAAACGCTTTCCGCTATTTCTTTTATTCACCCTGCTCACGCTGTCCACCGTTCCGGCCCAGGCCGATATTATCGACGACACCATTGGCAATATTCAGCAGGCGATTAATGACGCTTATAACCCTGACCGTGGGCGAGACTATGAAGATTCGCGCGACGACGGCTGGCAGCGTGAAGTGAGCGACGATCGGCGCAGACAATATGACGACCGCCGCCGCCAGTTTGAAGATCGCCGCAGGCAGCTGGACGATCGCCAGCGCCAGCTTGATCAGGAGCGTCGGCAACTGGAGGATGAAGAGCGGAGAATGGAAGATGAGTATGGGCGATGAGGTTGGGTATGGAGCAGGCATCGCCCCTCACCCCAATGGGGAGAGGGAGAAAACGAGCGCAATATTCAATATCGAGCACAATCGGTCCCCTCGCCCCTCTGGGGAGAGGGTTAGGGTGAGGGGGCCAGCGCGCACATTCCCTCTCATCACGCCACCCCAATCTCCATCCCATCAAACCCCACCTCAAACCCTGACGGTAGTGCGTTTTCCATCAGCCACGCATCAAACTGGTGGCTGATATGGGTCAGAATCACCCGTGGCGAGCGGATAACCTGATTCAGCGCAAGCACGGTATTTAAATCACAGTGATTACGCGGTGCATCCGCGCGCGGCGGGTGACTGCAATCCATCACCATTACCTGCGGCTGATTATTGCGTAAAAATTTCAGCGTTTTTTCCGGCAAGCCTGCGGTGTCAGACAGCCACGCCACCCGGCTGTGTGCCGTTTCCAGCAGATAACCGAAGGTCAGTTTTGAGTGGTTGAGCGGCAGGGGCGTGACCTGTAACCCCTGCAAATCAAACACCACAAACGGTTCCACCGTGTGGCTGAAATCAAGCAGGCCCGGATGTTTAAACAGATCGTCGCAGCCCTGTTCATCCGGCGGGCCGTAAACCGGGATCGGATCGCCAACGCCCCAGCGCAGCGGAAACAGCCCCTGGACGTGATCCATATGATAATGCGTCAGCAAAAACTGCTGGAACGATCCGGGCGACCAGCGATCGGCGAGATCGTGCAGCCCGGCGTCGATCAGGGTGATTGCGTCGTTAAACTTCACTACGCCGCTGCACGGTTGGCGGCGATACTGCGGCGAGCGCCGCGCTCTGGCGCAGGCCGCACACTCGCAGCCCCATGCCGGAACGCCCTGTGCGCCGCCGGTGCCGGTGAGCGTGAGGGTCAGGCTCATGTTACAGCGCCTTGGTGAAGCGGAAGTGGCTCTGCTCGTAGCCTTCGCGCAGATAGAAACGGTGCGCGTCGTGGCGCTTCACGTTGGTCGAAAGTTCGGTCATTTCGGCCCCGGCCTGGCGGGCTTCTTCTTCTGCCCACGCCAGTAACTTACTGCCGACGTTCAGACCGCGCGCCTGCGGCATTACCACCAACTCCTGAATTTCGCCGATCCAGTTGACATGATGCAGATGAAACTGCAAATGCAGGCCGATCATGCCGACAACTTCGCCATCAAGCAGCGCCAGATGGTAGCGCATGTTTGGGTCGCGCAGATTGGCGTTAAAACCCACGCGAAACGCGTGGTGGTCAAACTCCGCCTGTTTTAGCTCACAAATCAGCGCGTAAACCGCGTCGGTGTCGTACTGCGTGGCCGGGCGAAGCTCACAAGCAGGCATGGTGTTTCTCCTTCTGATGGATCAGCGTCAGCAGCGTGTCGACCGACTGGCGCAGGCTGCCGTCATTGTTGAGCGTATGGCAATCCTGTGGAGTATAGCGGGCGGCGCGCGCCAGGCGGGCGTTAATTTCACTGGCGTTTTCACGGCCACGGTTTTCCAGGCGCTGGCGGAGGATCTCCGGCGAAACCTGTAAACAGACGGGCAGCAGCGCCGATTGATAGCGCGCCCGCGCCTGCGGCAGATGGGCGCGTGAGCCGTTGACCAGCACGTCGAATCCGGCGTGCAGCCAGAGATCAATCTCGACGCCGACGCCATAATACAGACCGTTAGCGTGCCAGCTTAAGGCCAACAGATTTTGCCCCGCGCGGGTAAAAAACTCCTGCTCGCTCAGGGCGATATGGTTTTCACTTCCGGCGCTGGCATCGCGCGTGATGTAGCGATGCGCCACCAGTAACTGAGTTTGTTCCCGCAGGCGGAGTTCCGCCAGCAGGCTGTCTTTCCCGGAGCCGGACGGCCCCATTAACCAAATCAGTTTTCCCATCATCAGAACACCCTTTTACCCTGACGCCAGACGTGGTCGATATGAATATGATTGTCCTTGCGATGCGCCAGCACCAGGTCGGCGCGTTTGCCCTCGCCAATCACCCCGCGATCCTGGAGATTAAGCGCCTGCGCTGGATTTTTAGTCACCAGCTTCACCGCCTGCGGCAGCGTAAAGCGGTTGCTCTCGTCATCGGCGACGCGAAATGCCGCATCGAGCAGGCTGGCGGGGTAGTAGTCGGAAGAGAGGATATCCAGCAGGCCAAGCTGCGCCAGTTCACTGGCCGCCACGTTGCCGGAGTGCGAGCCGCCGCGCACAATATTCGGCGCGCCCATCAGCACGTTCATGCCATGCTTGCGCGAGGCTTCCGCCGCTTCGAACGTGGTGGGAAATTCGGCGATCACGCTGCCAAGCTGGTGAGATTCAGCAACGTGGGCGTGGGTGGCGTCATCGTGGCTGGCAAGCGCAATTTTTCGCGCGCGGCACAGGGCGGCGATGGATTCGCGATTCGGCTGCGACCAGCGTGCGGCGAGCGCCAGTTGCTCTTCTTCGTACTGCTGCATCTGCGCATCAGTGAGGGAGTATTTGCCCTGATAATATTCGCGATACTTCTCGCGGTTGGAGAACTGGCGCTGGCCCGGCGAGTGGTCCATCAGCGACACCAGCGTCACCGGCTCGCGCTGCACCAGTTTTTCAAACAGCGGCAGCGTGGTGTGATGCGGCAGTTCGCAGCGCAGATGCAGACGGTGCTCGGCGCGGTTGACGCCGCGTTTCTGCGTCTCTTCGATGGCGTTGATCATCTTCTCCAGATTCTCCAGCCGATCGCCGCCGTCGCGCACGTCGCCAATTGCCACGGCATCCAGTACGGTGGTGATGCCGCTCGCCACCATCAGCGCGTCGTGGCTGCTCATCGCCGAGTGGGCAGGCCAGTCAACTTTCGGGCGCGGGGTGAAGAATTTATCCAGATTATCGGTATGCAGCTCAATCAGCCCCGGCAGCAGCCAGCCGCCTTCGCCGTCCATCGCCTCCGGCAGGCGGCTCTGGCTTTCGGCAAAGGCGCGGATTTCGCCGTTCTGCACCTCCAGCGAACCGCTTACCACCTCGTTTTCCAGCACCAGCTTAACGTTATTGATAATCATGAAGAGGCTCCCATTGGGTGCAGGCGGTCGGCGACGTCATTACGTACAGCTTCGTCATGGAAGATGCCTACGATGGCTGCGCCACGGGTTTTGGCTTCGCGAATCAGTTCCACCACCGCGGCGCTGTTTTTGGCGTCCAGCGAGGCGGTAGGTTCGTCAAGCAGCAGAATGGGGTAGTCGACGATAAAGCCGCGGGCGATGTTGACGCGCTGCTGTTCGCCACCGGAAAATGTCGATGGTGCCAGGTGCCACAGGCGTTCCGGCACGTTCAGGCGGGTGAGAAGACGCGCGGCTTTAGCGGCGCAGGCTTCACGCGGAACGCCGGTATCGAGCAGCGGCTGCATCACCACTTCCAGTGCTGAGATACGCGGGATGACGCGCAGAAACTGGCTCACCCAGCCGACGGTGGTTTTGCGGATTTCCACCACTTTGCGCGCTGGCGCGGTGACCAGGTCTACCCACTCGTCACCGTGTTTGATCTGGATTTGACCTTCGTCGGGTAGATAGTTGGCGTACAGCGAGCGTAGCAGAGTTGATTTGCCGCTGCCGGAATGGCCGTGGAGCACCACGCATTCGCCCGCGTTGACGGTGAGCGAGGCGCGATTGAGGACGGGCAGGCGCACGCCGTTTTGCTGGTGCAGGATGAAGGTTTTACTGACGTTTTGTACGTTAATCATTTTTCGCCTCGTGGTTCGGGTGTCGGATGCGACGCTGACGCGTCTTATCCGACCTACGGGGAGCGCATTTGTAGGCCGGATAAGGCGTTTACGCCGCATCCGGCACCGGCTCAATTCTGCAAAACCGATGACACCAGCAGCTGTGTATACGGATGATGCGGGTCGTCGAGCACGCGGTCGGTTAACCCACTCTCCACCACTTGCCCCTGCTTCATCACCAGCAAACGGTCCGCCAGCAGGCGGGCGACGCCTAAATCATGGGTGACAATCACCACCGCGAGGTTCAGCTCCACCACCAGGCCGCGCAGCAGGTCGAGCAGGCGGGCCTGCACCGACACATCCAGCCCGCCGGTCGGTTCATCCATAAACACCAGCTTCGGATGCGTCACCAGGTTGCGGGCAATCTGCAAACGCTGCTGCATACCGCCGGAAAAGGTGGTCGGCAGGTCGTCGATCCGGTTGGCGGGAATCTCCACCTCTTCCAGCCACTTCTGCGCGGTGGCACGAATATCGCCGTAATGACGTGCCCCGGTCGCCATCAGCCGCTCGCCGATATTGCCGCCTGCCGACACCTGGCGGCGCAGGCCGTCGAGTGGATGCTGATGCACCACGCCCCATTCGGTACGCAGCAGGCGACGGCGGTCGGCCTCGCTCATTGCATACAGCGAACGGTTCTCGTAGTGAATTTCCCCCTGCTGCGGCGTCAGGCGCGCGGAGATCGACTTCAGCAGCGTGGTCTTCCCGGAGCCGGATTCCCCGACAATGCCCAGCACTTCCCCCGGCCATAAATCAAAAGAGACATCGCTAAAGCCTTTGCCCGGCGCGTAAAGGTGGGTCAGGTTATTGACCGAAAGTAACGGTTGATTCATTGGTTTTTTGCCTCGCTCTGTTGGCGGCAATAATCGGTATCGGAGCAGACAAACATGCGGTTTCCGGCGTCATCCAGCACCACTTCATCAAGATAGCTGTGGGTCGATCCGCAGATGGCGCATGGCTCATCCCACTGCTGAACGGTGAACGGGTGATCGTCGAAATCGAGACTTTCCACGCGGGTAAACGGCGGCACCGCATAGATGCGCTTCTCGCGCCCCGCGCCGAACAGTTGCAGGGCGGGCATCATGTCCATTTTTGGGTTATCGAATTTCGGGATCGGCGACGGGTCCATCACGTAGCGCCCATTTACCTTCACCGGATAGGCGTAGGTGGTGGCGATATGACCGAAGCGGGCGATATCTTCATACAGTTTCACCTGCATCACGCCGTACTCTTCCAGCGCGTGCATGGTGCGGGTTTCCGTTTCGCGCGGCTCGATAAAGCGCAGCGGCTCGGGGATTGGCACCTGGAAGATAATTATCTGATCTTCGGTCAGCGGCGTTTCGGGGATGCGGTGACGCGTCTGGATAACCGTCGCATCGTCCGTACGTTCCGTGGTGTTTACCCCGGTCACGCGCTTGAAGAAGTTGCGAATCGACACGGCGTTGGTGGTGTCATCCGCGCCCTGGTCAATCACCTTCAGCACGTCGCTTTCGCCAATCACGCTGGCGGTAAGCTGAATGCCGCCGGTTCCCCAGCCGTACGGCATCGGCATCTCGCGCCCGCCAAACGGCACCTGATAACCGGGGATCGCCACCGCTTTTAAGATGGCGCGGCGGATCATGCGTTTGGTCTGCTCGTCGAGGTAGGCAAAGTTGTAGCCGCTCAGATTAGCCATGGTTCTGCTCCTGTTGCAGACGTTTGAGTAGCTCCAGTTCGGCCTGGAAATCGACGTAGTGGGGGAGTTTGAGGTGTGAGACAAAGCCTGCGGCTTCGACGTTGTCGGCATGTGCCAGCACGAACTCTTCATCCTGCGCCGGGCCTGTCGCGTGCTCGCCGTACTCCGGGGCTTGCAGAGCGCGGTCGACCAGCGCCATCGCCATCGCTTTGCGCTCGCTCATGCCGAACACCAGCCCGTAGCCGCGCGTGAAGTGCGGCGGCTCACCCGGCGGGTCGATAAAACCGTTAACCATTTCACACTCAGTCATCAGCAGTTCGCCGACGTTCACCGCAAATCCCAGCTCTTCCGGCACAATCGACACGTCGATATAGCCGCTGCGGATCTCGCCTGCGAACGGGTGATTGCGCCCGTAACCGCGTTGGGTGGAGTAGGCCAGCGCCAGCAAATAGCCTTCGTCGCCGCGCATCAACTGCTGCAAACGGGAGGAGCGTGAGCAGGGGTAAACCGGCGGCGTGCGGGTGATGTCATCCGGCTGTGCGCCGCTATCCTCTTCAAACTTCGCCAGCCCCTGACGCGCCAGCAGGCTGAAAACGTGCGGCGACGGCTGCTGTTCGCTGTCGGCGGTGGTCAGCGTCGGCGCTTCGCCGTTTGCCAGCAGGGTAAAATCGAGCAGGCGATGGGTGTAGTCGTAGGTTGGGCCAAGCAGCTGGCCGCCGGGAATGTCTTTATAAACGGCGGAGATACGGCGTTCGAGACGCATCCCGGTGGTGTCGAGCGGCTCGCTTACCGCCAGCTTCGCCAACGTGGTGCGGTAGGCGCGCAGCAGGAAAATCGCTTCAACGTTATCGCCGCTGGCCTGTTTCAGCGCCAGCGCCGCCAGTTCGCGGTCGGCAATGCCGCCTTCGGTCATCACGCGATCTACCGCGAGGTTAAGCTGCTGTTCAATCTGGGCGACGCTCAGTTCGGGCAAATCGGTATCGCCTCGGCGTCGGCTCTCTTGCAGGGCGTGGGCGGCGTCGATCGCCTTCTCGCCCCCTTTCACGGCAACGTACATCAGCACACCTCCACATGAGTGGTTCGCGGAATAGCCAGCAGGCGCTCGCCACAGGTCAGGATCAGGTCGATGCCGAGCGGGAACGGATGCGGGCGCTCGGTGAGTTCGTGCAGAATGCACTCCGGCAGCTGCGGAGCGATCATTCGTTCTTCGGCAATACCCGCACCAGTAAGGCGCAACATGCGTCCGCCGCTCAGGCTGGCGACCTGTAAAATCAGCGTCGCACCCGCTTCCGGCGCAACGGCGGTGCCGGTGGAAAGGGCGTTGAGCTGTTCGCTGGAAATCGCCTCATCCGTCACCGCGAAGGTCGCCTGTTCCGGCTGGCTGACCAGCGGCGCGTTGGTATGAAAACGCAGGCTCTGGTTGACGATATCGTTATTTAATGGGGTAGAAAGCCACACCGGCGTGTCGTTATCGGCCAGCGTCAGCAGCACGCTGGTGGTGGCGATATTCAGCGGTTGCCAGCCGCGTTTGAGCTGATGCAGGGCGACAATCACGCCCGGCTCGCTCATGGCCTTTAACAGGCGACGAAAACTGTGCTGGGCATCCTGCACGGGAAGCATAAAAGCGGTTTCCAGGGTCATGCGTTGTCTCCGCGAACCATCGTAAAGAAGTCGACCCGGCTGGCGTTCACTTCGGCCTGGCGTGCGGCAATGCGTGCCATACGGTCAGCGTCCAGCGGGGCAATAAGGGTTTCTGATAAGTTTTGAAAGTGGCGAGATTGCTGCATCAGCGCGTCAATCAGCGCGCAGCGTTCGGCGTGCTGTTTATCACGCCCCTGCACCCAGCTGTAGCCGAGCGTGCCGTCAGTCAGGCGCACGGCGGCGCGGGTCAGCGTGGCGTCGCCGGCAAAAAAACGTTCGCCGGTGCCGCCCATCCGCGCCTGAATCTGTACCAGGCCAGTTTCAGCGGCGCGGATCACCTCATAGTCGGCGGTGATGTTTAGCGCGTTCAGGCGTGCTGCCAGTTCAGCCGGTTGGCTGTGCGCCAGCACGGACATCCAGTGCTGGCGGGTCGCGGTATCTGCGTGCATTCAGTGCTCCATAGTGAATTCAATCATGTCGGCGCGCGTCAGGCTGACGGAGTACTCCGCCGGGCTGCTTTCACCGTCACGGTGGTTAAGGGTGCGCACGCACAGCAGCGGCGACATATTCGGGATTTCAAGACGCTGGCACTCTTTGGCCTGGGCGCGGCGGGCGCTGATCCGCGTCTGGCTGCGGCGCAGCGCAATTCCGGTTTGCTCGCGCAGAAAATCGTGCAGCGAGCCGCTGTCGAAGCGTTGCAGCGTCGGCCAGAGGGTGAGGTCCGCGAAGTAGTGGTCGATTAAACAGAGCGCGACGCCGTTGACACGACGCAGGGTGCGCAGGTGGATGACGTTCTCCCCCTCGGTAATCCCCAGTGCGTCAGCGACGTGGCTGGACGCGGGGCGCAATACCGAAAGCAGTTTTTCGCTGGTGGGATGGCTGCCCTGATCCAGCAGATTCTGGCTAAAACGCGCCTGGGCGTTGAGCGGGTAATCGAACGGGCGCATCAGCACCAGCACGCCGACGCCCTGACGGCGCTGTACCCAGCCTTTTTCTATCAGTTGGTCGATGGCGCGGCGCAGGGTGTGGCGATTCACCTCAAAGCGCGCTGCCAGTTGCTGCTCGGCGGGAAGATAGTCGCCGCAGCGGTAGTGTTGACGAAGCTCCTGCTCAAGTTTTGCGGCTATCTCTTGATAGCGTGTTGGGTAGCTGGTCGGATGTGTAGACAAGTGCATAGATATCAATGCCTCGCTTATCAGATAAAGTGCTTACGCAACCGTTGAGAGAGGAAATCCAGCAGGCTGACCGTGACGATGATAAGCACCATCAGGGCGCAGGTTTGTTGGAACTGGAAACCGCGAATCGCTTCCCACAGGGTGACGCCGATCCCGCCTGCGCCGACCATGCCGACGACGGTCGCCGAGCGGACGTTGGATTCGAAGCGATAGAGGGAGTAGGAGATCAGCAGTGGCATCACCTGTGGCAGCACGCCGTAGAGGATCTCTTCGAGCTTGTTGGCACCGGTGGCGCGAATGCCTTCCACCGGGCCAGGTTCAATTGCTTCTACCGCTTCGGAAAGCAGCTTGGAGAGCACGCCGGTGGTGTGGATAAATAGCGCCAGCACGCCAGCGAACGGTCCGAGACCGACGGCGACCACGAACAGCATGGCGAAGACCATTTCGTTAATGGCGCGGCAGGCGTCCATCAGGCGGCGAACGGGCTGGTAAACCCACCACGGCACCAGGTTTTCGGCGCTCATCAGGCCAAAGGGGATGGAGAGAACCACCGCCAGCGCGGTGCCCCAGACGGCGATTTGCAGCGTGACGGCCATTTCGGTGAGGTAATCCTGCCACTGGCTGAAATCGGGCGGGAAGAAGTCGGCAGCGAAGGTTGCCATGTTGCCGCCGTCTTTAATCAGCGTGAGCGGGGCCATTTCCGCGCCCTGCCACGAGACGACCAGCACGGCGAGAACAACGGCCCAGCTCAGAAGCGAGAACCAGCTGCGCTTGGGTGGGGCGATGGTGATGGTTTGCATGTTTGGCTCCGGTCTGTAGGCCGGATAAGGTGCTTGCACCGCATCCGGCATCAACGCCTGCACATTGTCGGATGCGACGCCGGGGCGTCTTATCCGACCTACGATTTACTGCACCGCTTTACTCACCGAACTCATCGCGCTTAGCGCGTTGTTCAGGCGGTCCAGGTCATCCAGCTGCGCCTGAATCTCGGTGGTTTTTGCCAGCTTGTCCTGCTCATTCAGTCCTTTATTGCTTTTCACGCCCTGCATCTCTTTAAACAGCGCGAGCTGGCGAATCGGCACCAGTTGCAGGTCGCTGGAAGCGCGGAATGGCGCCCAGCCCAGGCGTTCCAGCACCGCTTTTTCTTCCGGCGTTTTGCCGTAGTTCATAAAGAAGTCGTAGATCTTGTCTTTGGTGGTTTCGGAAAGATTCTTGCGCCAGACGATCGGATCGCCTGGGATCAGCGGCGACTTCCAGATCACCTTCAGTTCTTTCAGCTTCTCTGGCGCGGAGGTTTTCAGCTTGTCGAGGTTTTCGGTGTTGTTGGTGGCAACATCCACCTGCTTGTTGGCGACGGCCAGCGCGTTGGTTTCATGCCCGGCGTTGACGGTGCGCTTGAAGTCGCTGGCGGAGATATTGTTTTTGGCAAAGACGTAGTAACCGGGGACGAGGAAGCCAGAGGTGGAGTTAGGATCGCCATTGCCGAAGGTGAGATCTTTCCGCTTCGCCAGCAGATCGTTCAGGTTGTTGATCGGACTATCTTTGTTGACGATCAACACGCTCCAGTAACCCGGCGATCCGTCCGCCGCGACGGTCTGAGCGAAGACCTGGCCGTTGGCGCGATCCACCGCTTCCATTGCCGACAGGTTGCCGTACCAGGCGATATCCACTTTATTGAAGCGCATTCCCTGGATAATGCCTGCGTAGTCTGGGGCAAAGAAGGCGTTCACCTTCACGCCCAGCTTCTTCTCCATATCCTGTAAGAATGGCGTCCATTGCGGTTTCAGGTTTTGCTGTGATTCCGTTGAAATAATGCCGAAATTCAGCGCCTTTTCCTGCTCTTCGGCGTGTGCCGGGCTTAACAGGGTGCTGAGGCTGAACATGCTGGTGAAGGCCAGCGAGGCAATTATCTTAGCGTTCATTCGTTTTCCTCAATGATGGGGATGTCAGGCAGCTTTCGCGTTCTCTTCGATGCGATTAATGCTGCGGTAGAGATGGTCAAAACGTTCGTTATCAAACTGTTGGCTGCTGCCGTCGTAGAAAACGTGCCCCTGGCGCAGGGCGACGATGCGTTCGCAGTAGCGCAGGGCGTAATCCACCTGATGCAGCGTGACGACCACGGTGATGCCGTCGTTCTGATTGATGTCGCGCAGGGTGTCCATCACGATGCGGGCGGATTCCGGGTCCAGCGAGGCGATGGGTTCATCGGCCAGAATCACCTTCGCCTGCTGCATCAGCGCGCGGGCAATCGCCACACGCTGCTGCTGTCCGCCGGAGAGGGTGGAAACGCGTTGATGGGCAAAATGCACCATGCCAACGCGGGTCAGCGCCTGTAACGCGCGTTGTTTCTGCTCGCGGGTAAACCAGCTAAAACAGGTGCGCCAGAACGGCGTGCTGCCGAGCGCGCCAATCAGCACGTTCTCCAGTACGCTCAGGCGGTTCACCAGGTTGAATTGTTGGAAGATGTAGCCGGTGTTGGCGCGGCTTTTGCGGATATCACGCGCCAGACGGCCTTCGCGCTGGACTGTGCGGCCCAGCAGCTCGATATGGCTGCCGGCGGATTTATCGCCGGTAATCAAACCGCTTAAGTGACGTAAAAGGGTGGATTTGCCGGAACCCGACGGCCCAAGCAGAGCCACCATTTCACCGTGATGAATGTTCAGATCAACCGCATGCAGCGCCTGATGCTGATTGAAGGTTTTGGCGAGCTTCTCGACACGGATAATCGTTTGCATGATGCAGCCTCCCTAAAAAAGTGGCTCCATCGTGGCGGATTATTGTGACGATTTGGTTAATTAAAAGTGACTAACAGATGAAGAGTTAACGGGCATTCGATGACAGTGCGGGAGGGCGGGCCTCCCGGCGGGTTATTGCGTTGGTTGTTGTTTGACGACATTAATCATCCACGGTACGCCAAATTTATCGGTGACTTTGCCAAAGCCATGCGCCCAGAAAGTTTCCTGCCAGGCCATTTCGATTTTTCCGTTAGCGGCAAGATTGTCAAACCAGCGTTTTCCTTCTTCGACCTGTTGCGAATCGAGCACCAGCGTAAAGCCGGAGTAGCTGGCTTTTCCTGACGGCATGGCATCGCTCATCATGATGTCGCTTCCGGCAATGCGCACGTTGGCATGAGCGATGGCGGTATCGGGAAATTGCATTCCGGAAGGGCAGTTCTCGGCGCTGTCCTGCGCTGATTTTGGCATTTCGCCGAAGCTGATTTTATAGAGCAGTTCCGCGCCCAACGTACGTTGATAATAGGCAATCGCGTCGGAACAGTTACCGGCAAAAGAGAGGTAGGGACTTAACGGCATGATGGTGACCTCAGTTAAGAGAAGCCAGTTAAGTGTAGTTCGAAATTTATACAGATGAGAGGCGGCCTGATAAGACGCGCGAGCGTCGCATCAGGCAGTCGGCACTGTTGCCGGATGCGGCGCGAGCGCCTTATCCGGCTTACCGATCACAATACAATCAGTTCTTTTTCACAAACTCAGATTTCAGTTTCATCGGACCAAAACCGTCGATTTTGCAATCGATGTTATGGTCGCCTTCAACCAGGCGGATGTTTTTCACTTTGGTGCCAATTTTCAGCATCGAAGAGCTACCTTTCACCTTCAGATCTTTAATGATGGTAACGCTGTCGCCGTCAGCCAGCAGATTGCCGTTAGCATCTTTAACGATCAGCTCGTCGCTTTCCTGTGCAGGTTCTGCGTCGTTCCATTCGTAGGCACATTCCGGGCAGATGTACATGCCGTTATCTTCGTAAGTGTATTCGGAGTTGCATTTTGGGCAGTGTGGTAATGACATGTGGATTTCCTCAAAAGTCAGCAGGGCAAAAGCGCCAAAAAACGGCAGATTGCCGAAAAAGGCCGCAATTATACACAAAATCCCTGAGTTTGTCGGGGGTACTGCTGATTTTAGACGACGATCGTTTTCATTTGAAAGGAAACGCAAAAAGAAAATAATCTTTTTGCCTCCATTTATTATTTAAGATAAGGTTAATGCTCTACTTGTTCTTTTTTTAATTCACATGATATTTTTATCTTTCTGACGTTTTAAACGTATCAGAAGACGTTATTTATTCTGATAAAAAACAACACTCTAAATATAAAATTATTTCTTGCAGTAATTATAAAAGCCGAAAACAGAACTCAAAAACAATCTGGCTAAATAAAAGTAATAAAATTTGCTTTAAGGAAGAATTTTCTATGTACACACAGACCCTGTATGAGTTAAGTCAGGAGGCTGAACGCCTGTTACAGCTTTCTCGCCAACAGTTGCAGTTACTGGAAAAAATGCCTCTCTCTGTACCCGGAGACGATGCGCCACAACTGGCTTTACCCTGGAGTCAGCCTAATATCGCCGAACGTCACGCGATGCTGAATAATGAGTTGCGTAAAATTTCCCGACTGGAAATGGTGCTGGCGATTGTCGGTACCATGAAAGCAGGGAAATCAACCACCATTAATGCCATTGTTGGTACGGAGGTTCTGCCTAATCGTAATCGCCCAATGACTGCGCTGCCGACGCTTATTCGCCATACGCCCGGGCAAAAGGAACCGGTACTGCATTTTTCACATGTCGCGCCAATCGATTGTTTAATTAAAAAATTACAACAGCGCCTGCGTGATTGCGATATTAAGCATCTGACCGATGTGCTGGAAATAGCTAAAGATATGCGTGCGCTTATGCAGCGGATCGAAAATGGCGTCGCTTTCGAAAAATATTATCTGGGTGCCCAGCCTATTTTTCATTGTCTGAAAAGTTTGAATGATTTAGTGCGACTGGCGAAGGCGCTGGGCGTCGATTTTCCTTTTTCTGCTTACGCCGCCATTGAGCATATTCCCGTGATTGAAGTGGAGTTTGTCCATCTGGCGGGGCTGGAGAGTTATCCCGGTCAGTTGACGTTACTGGATACCCCCGGGCCAAATGAAGCCGGGCAACCGCATCTGCAAAAAATGCTTAACCAGCAGCTGGCACGCGCCTCGGCGGTACTGGCGGTGCTGGATTATACGCAACTGAAATCGATCTCCGATGAAGAGGTCCGTGAGGCGATTTTGGCGGTGGGGCAATCGGTGCCGCTGTATGTGCTGGTCAATAAGTTCGATCAACAGGATCGTAACAGTGACGACGCCGACCAGGTGCGGGCACTGATTTCCGGGACGCTGATGAAAGGCTGTATTACGCCACAGCAGATATTTCCGGTGTCGTCGATGTGGGGCTACCTGGCGAATCGGGCGCGCTATGAGTTAGCCAACAACGGTAAGTTACCAGCGCCAGAGCAACAACGCTGGGTGGAAGATTTTGCCCATGCCGCGCTCGGCAGGCGCTGGCGTCATGACGATCTGGCGGACCTCGAACATATTCGTCATGCTGCCGATCAGTTGTGGGAAGATTCGCTGTTCGCCCAGCCAATTCAGGCGTTGCTTCATGCCGCTTACGCTAACGCCTCGTTGTATGCTCTGCGATCTGCTGCGCATAAACTGTTGAATTACGCGCAGCAGGCGCGGGAATACCTGGATTTTCGTGCGCACGGGTTAAACGTCGCTTGTGAACAATTGCGGCAAAATATCCATCAGGTCGAAGAAAGTTTGCAGCTATTGCAACTCAATCAGGCGCAGGTGAGCGGCGAGATTAAACATGAAATCGAGCTGGCCCTGACCTCCGCCAACCACTTTCTGCGTCAACAACAAGATGCGCTGAATGCGCAGTTAGCCGCCTTGTTTCAGGATGATTCGGAGCCGTTAAGCGAGATTCGTACCCGCTGTGAGACACTGTTACAGACGGCGCAGAACACCATCAGTCGCGACTTTACGCTGCGTTTTGCCGAGCTGGAATCCACCCTTTGCCGGGTGTTAACCGATGTTATTCGCCCCATTGAGCAACAAGTCAAAATGGAATTGAGCGAGTCAGGGTTTCGTCCTGGGTTTCATTTTCCTGTTTTTCACGGCGTAGTTCCCCACTTCAACACTCGCCAGCTGTTCAGTGAAGTCATTTCGCGCCAGGAAGCAACGGACGAGCAGAGCACGCGTTTAGGCGTTGTGCGTGAGACTTTTTCGCGCTGGTTGAATCAGCCCGACTGGGGACGGGGAAATGAGAAATCACCGACAGAAACGGTTGATTACAGTGTGTTGCAACGAGCATTAAGCGCAGAAGTCGATCTCTATTGCCAACAAATGGCTAAAGTTCTGGCAGAGCAGGTCGATGAATCTGTTACGGCAGGCATGAATACTTTTTTCGCTGAGTTCGCTTCATGTTTGACGGAATTACAGACGCGTTTACGCGAAAATCTGGCTCTGCGTCAACAAAATGAATCGGTGGTCAGGCTGATGCAGCAGCAATTGCAGCAGACTGTGATGACTCACGGCTGGATTTACACCGACGCCCAGCTGTTACGCGATGATATTCAAACACTTTTCACGGCAGAACGATATTGACCAAGACGTTACTTGACGGCCCCGGTCGCGTGCTGGAGTCGGTTTATCCCCGCTTTTTAGTGGATCTGGCGCAGGGTGATGATGCCCGCCTTCCACAAGCCCATCAGCAGCAGTTTCGTGAACGACTGATGCAGGAACTTCTTTCGCGTGTGCAGCTTCAGACATGGACGAACGGCGGCATGTTAAATGCGCCGCTTAGCCTGCGTCTGACATTGGTGGAAAAACTGGCGTCGATGCTGGATCCCGGTCATCTGGAACTGACGCAGATCGCGCAGCATCTGGCGCTGCTGCAAAAAATGGATCACCGCCAGCACTCTGCTTTCCCGGAGCTCCCCCAGCAAATTGCCGCCTTGTATGAGTGGTTTTCAGCCCGTTGTCGCTGGAAGGAAAAGGCGTTAACGCAACGAGGCCTACTGGTGCAGGCAGGTGATCAGAGCGAGCAAATTTTTACCCGCTGGCGTGCTGGGGCGTATAACGCCTGGTCGTTGCCTGGGCGCTGTTTTATCGTTCTGGAGGAGTTGCGCTGGGGGGCATTTGGCGATGCCTGCCGTCTGGGAAGCCCGCAAGCGGTGGCGTTGTTGCTGGGTGATTTGCTCGAGAAAGCGACACAACATCTGGCAGAGAGTATCAATGCGGCACCGACCACGCGTCACTATTACCATCAGTGGTTTGCCTCTTCGACCGTTCCGACGAGCGGGGAGCATGCTGATTTTTTAAGTTGGCTGGGAAAGTGGACCACGGCAGATAAACAACCCGTTTGCTGGTCAGTGACCCAACGCTGGCAAACTGTCGCGCTGGGGATGCCACGACTCTGTTCAGCGCAGCGTCTGGCGGGGGCAATGCTCGAGGAAATCTTCTCTGTAAATTTGGCGTAAATAATCAGTTACATCAATGAGTCCTAAACGAAATCCATGTGTGAAGTTGATCACAAATTTAAACACTGGTAGGGTAAAAAGGTCATTAACTGCCCAATTCAGGCGTCAACTGGTTTGATTGTACATTCCTTAACCGGAGGGTGTAAGCAAACCCGCTACGCTTGTTACAGAGATTGCATCCTGCAATTCCCGCTCCCCTTTTGCGGCCGTCGCGCTGATTTTTCTGGCGTTTGCGGAAATGGGCCAACTCTGCGAGGAAAGCTATGCTGAAAAGGAAAAAAGTAAAACCCATTACCCTTCGTGATGTCACCATTATTGATGACGGTAAACTGCGTAAAGCCATTACCGCAGCATCACTGGGTAATGCAATGGAATGGTTTGATTTTGGTGTTTATGGTTTTGTTGCTTACGCATTAGGTAAAGTTTTTTTCCCAGGGGCTGACCCCAGCGTGCAGATGGTTGCTGCACTTGCCACTTTCTCCGTTCCCTTTCTGATTCGACCGCTTGGCGGGCTCTTCTTTGGTATGTTGGGCGATAAATATGGTCGCCAGAAGATCCTCGCTATCACTATTGTGATTATGTCGATCAGTACGTTCTGTATTGGCTTAATACCGTCCTACGACACGATTGGTATTTGGGCACCGATTCTGCTGTTGATCTGTAAGATGGCACAAGGTTTCTCGGTCGGCGGTGAATATACCGGGGCGTCGATATTTGTTGCGGAATACTCCCCTGACCGTAAACGTGGCTTTATGGGCAGCTGGCTGGACTTCGGTTCTATTGCCGGGTTTGTGCTGGGTGCGGGCGTGGTGGTGTTAATTTCGACCATTGTCGGCGAAGCGAACTTCCTCGACTGGGGCTGGCGTATTCCGTTCTTTATTGCTCTGCCGTTAGGGATTATCGGGCTTTACCTGCGCCATGCGCTGGAAGAAACTCCGGCGTTTCAGCAGCATGTTGATAAACTGGAACAGGGCGACCGCGAAGGTTTGCAGGATGGCCCGAAAGTCTCGTTTAAAGAGATTGCCACTAAATACTGGCGCAGCCTGTTGACATGTATTGGTCTGGTTATTGCCACCAACGTGACTTACTACATGTTGCTGACCTATATGCCGAGTTATTTGTCGCATAACCTGCATTACTCCGAAGACCACGGGGTGCTGATTATTATCGCCATTATGATCGGTATGCTGTTTGTCCAGCCGGTGATGGGCTTGCTGAGTGACCGTTTTGGCCGTCGTCCGTTTGTGCTACTTGGTAGTGTTGCCCTGTTTGTGTTGGCGATCCCGGCGTTTATTCTGATTAACAGTAACGTCATCGGTCTGATTTTTGCCGGGTTACTGATGCTGGCGGTGATCCTTAACTGCTTTACGGGCGTTATGGCTTCTACCTTGCCAGCGATGTTCCCGACGCATATCCGATACAGCGCGCTGGCGGCGGCATTTAATATTTCAGTGCTGGTTGCCGGTCTGACGCCAACGCTGGCGGCCTGGCTGGTCGAAAGCTCGCAGAATCTGATGATGCCTGCCTATTACCTGATGGTAGTGGCGGTGGTTGGTTTAATCACCGGCGTAACCATGAAAGAGACGGCAAATCGTCCGTTGAAAGGTGCGACACCGGCGGCGTCAGATATACAGGAAGCGAAGGAAATTCTCGTCGAGCATTACGATAATATCGAGCAGAAAATCGATGATATTGACCACGAGATTGCCGATTTGCAGGCGAAACGTACCCGCCTGGTGCAGCAACATCCGCGAATTGATGAATAAGCTGAAACGGATGGCCTGATGTGACGCTGTCTTATCAGGCCAATTGAACTCTTAAGGTTCACTTAATCTCTGACGCGCATACTCTCCTCCAGGTTAACGGAGGAGAGTGCAATGAAAAACCGTGTTTATGAAAGTTTAACTACCGTGTTCAGCGTGCTGGTGGTCAGCAGCTTTCTTTATATCTGGTTTGCCACGTACTGATCTTTCTTCAGCCGTACCCAGGCCCGCGTGCCGGAAGTCTCTTGCCGGTTTTGCAGGAAAAACTGCCCGTGATGCAACTGTGTAATGCGGCTGACAATACTTAACCCCAGACCAATCCCGCCATAACGGCTGTCCATACGTACAAACGCTTTACTCAACTCCCCGCATTTACTCTCATCAATACCTGGTCCTTCATCTTCAACTGCCATGACCGCTCCGTCATCTTCTTGCAGCTTAATCATAATGTTGCTGCCTTGCGGGCTGTAACGATGGGCGTTTTCTACCAGGTTTCGCAATAACATCCGCAGCAGGGTTGCATCACCCTGAACGGTGATGTCGGCGGCGCTCTCTGGCAATAGCAGGGTTTGCTGTCGCTGGTCGAGCATGGTACTGAGTTCGTCATACGAGGGGAGAATGACATCTTCCAGCAGTTTTACATGTTGATAATTACCGGAAGAAAATGACTGTCCGGCACGCGCCAGTTGCAGCAGCTGGGAGACGCTCTCCATCATCTGATCAAGCCGTGCCACTAACGGTGCTACATCAATGTGATGCGTTTTCGCCAGCAGTTCCAGATGCAAACGCACCCCCGCCAGTGGCGTTCGCAGTTCGTGCGCGACGTCAGCGGTAAACAACCTTTCGTTATCCAGCGTGCTGGTCAGGCGACTGACCAGATCGTTTAACGCCGAAACCACCGCTTCGATTTCGAGGGTGGCGCTGTGAATGGCAATGGGCGTTAAGTTGTCGGCGGTGCGCGCTTCCAGCTCTTTTTGCAGCTCCGCCAGCGGGCGGGTGATGCGGCGTACCGCCTGATAGCAGATAAATAGCGTCAGGCTGACCATAAAGACGCCGGGGACAATCAGGCTGGCGACCGCCTCGCGGATCTCACGCATGATGTGGCGATCGTTGTTGCGATTGTCGCGTAGCGCCTGCTCAAACAGCTGAATCTGCTCGGTACTTTCATGCCATAGCCAGAAGACGCTGATCAGCTCAAACACCAACAAAATGGCCCCGATGGTCAATATCAGCCGTTGGCGCAGCGATATTGGTCGGCGCAGAA
This sequence comes from Escherichia sp. AM3, assembly GCF_032029835.1. Taxonomy (NCBI): domain Bacteria; kingdom Pseudomonadati; phylum Pseudomonadota; class Gammaproteobacteria; order Enterobacterales; family Enterobacteriaceae; genus Escherichia; species Escherichia sp. AM3. The sequence continues at coordinate 21,767 of NZ_JAVUPQ010000014.1, forward strand.
AACGCATCAGATTCAATTAGTTTTCCTCATTCGCGACCAGCATATAGCCAAAGCCGCGCACGGTGCGGATACGGGCTTTGCCCACTTTGTCGCGCAGATTGTGGATATGCACTTCCAGGGTGTTGGTCGAGGGTTCATTGTCCCAGTTATAGATGTCGTTGTAGAGAATTTCCCGATGCACCGGACTGCCTGCTTTGAGCATTAACCGTGACAGCAGAGCATATTCTTTGGGCGTCAGAATCAACTCTTCACCGCCCATCCATACCTGACGGCGACCCATATTCAGCGTCAGATTGCCAACAATCAGCTCACTTTCGCCCTGATTATTATGGCGTCGTAGCAGGGCTCGGATACGGGCGTGTAACTCTTCCAGCGCAAAGGGCTTCACCAGATAGTCATCGGCACCGACATCCAGCCCGGCGATTTTGTCGGTCAGCGTATCGCGAGCGGTGAGGATCAGTACCGGCAGGGTGTATTTTTTCTGCCGGATACGGGCGAGAAAATGCAGTCCATCTTCGTCGGGTAACCCTAAATCCAGTACCACCAGGCTGTAATGACCGGCCTCAAGGCTTTGTTCCGCCATCCGCGCGGTTGTCACGCCATCGCACGCGTAGCCTTCGGTTTGCGCCGCCAGAATCAGTCCCTGCAATAACAGCGTATCGTCTTCAACAATCAGAATTTTCATTTACTCACTCTCCTGCAAGTTTGCAGAATATCATCCGCAGCCTGGTAATACTTCGTCTCAACGCCAGTTAATCCCAATAGCGTGGAGAATAAATTGTCTTGTGAATAGTGTTGCGTTTGCGCCTGTTTTTGCAGGCAGTTCTGGTCAACCTGATACCGTTTTTGATAATCCTCCGACAGCCACAGCAGCATTGGCACCTGTTTTTGGCTATCCGGGGCGATGGCATAAGGCAGACCGTGCAGATAGATGCCATTTTCACCTAACGATTCACCGTGGTCAGAAAGATAAACCAGGCTGGTGGTAAATTTATCCTGATGTTCTTTAAGCAGATTAATCGCTTTATCAACAATATAGTCGACGTAAACCAGCGTGTTGTCGTAAGTGTTCACCAGTTGCTCTTTGGTACAGGTCTGGATCTCATTGGTGTCGCAGGTTGGGGTAAATTTCCTGAACTGAGGCGGATAGCGGTTGTAATAGGTCGGACCGTGGCTGCCGATGGTGTGTAAGACAATCACGCCATCACCTTGCAGGTTATTGATGTACTCTTCAAGCCCGTGGAACAGCACTTCGTCATAGCATTCGCCGTTGATGCACTGATCAGGTAGATTCAGCGCGGTGACGTTCTGGTGAGGCACGCGGTCGCAGGCACCTTTACAGCCGCCATCGTTGTCATTCCACAGCACGTTGATGCCCGCTCGCTGAATGATATCCAGCACGCCTTCCTGGTGCTGTGCCAGCTCTTCTTTGTAGTGCTCACGCGGCATATCCGAGAACATGCACGGTACTGAAACTGCCGTTGCCGTGCCGCAAGATGCGGTATTAGGGAAATAGACCACGTTATCTTTCGCCAGCCGCGGGTTAGTTTCACGCGGGTAGCCGTTGAGGGAGAAGTTCTCCGCCCGCGAGGTTTCGCCGACAATCAGGATGGTCAAATTTTTACGTTTTTCGTTCTGCATTAACGGGTTGCGGTGCGCGTCTTCACCAATTCGCACCAGCGGCAGATTTGCCAGTCGCTGATGGGAGTACCATGACCAGCTGGCAACAATGCTGTTAGAGGGGCTTAAGGATTTCACCAGCTCTTTGTTATTGCGGAACAACGAGGCGTAGTCTTTATAAAACAGTGCGGCGACCAGCAAAATCAGTAGTACAGAAACCAGAATATTGGCTCCACGGAAAAGAACACTGCGCAGACGCGAGGTGGCAGGTTTGATTTTTATCCAGCAGGCAATCAGCGCAGCAAGCACGCCGCTGAATCCCAGCGTTAATAACATTTGCGGTGTCATCAGCGCATAACTTTCTGCCGGAGTGGTATCAATAATATTGGCAATCATCGAGCGGTCGATGACGATGCCGTAAGTCATTATGAAATATTGTGCAGCCGCGCCAACCAGAATAAACAGGCAGGCCAGTGGTCGATTAAGCCATAAGAAAGAGCTTAGTGTCAGGACAATATTAATCACGCTGAAAGCGACGACCGGCATCGACAAGAAAACCAGTACGTTATGCAGCGAATCCAGCGGCAGCGCCTGCAACACCTGTTTAAAAAAGGCAATATTCAGGCAGATAGAGATATAAAAAGCGGCCAACAATAGCCAGGCGAGTAAATTCAAAGAGGGTCTTTTTAGTAGGCGCTTCAACATCACGGTGTTTCCATCGAACAAAGTGCGCATATGCTCGCAAAGCAAAATTAAGCCAACCTTAAGTTCTTAAGGTTGGCTTTTATGTTTGCTGGATTAAGGGGAATTAATCTTTGCTTATTGGTGCATCTAAGGGATACGGGTTTTTATGTAGCCGGTTGTAATTCAGCGCATACATGGCGGTGATGACCATCAGGGTGACAAATGACCACATAACCTCTTTCGCTCCGGACCCCACCACGGCCCAGATGCAGTAGAGGAAGGCAATGGTAGTAACTGCCAGATATGCCGGGCGTGCTTTACCAAAGTGACCGTGTCCGAGCAGCAGTAACGCCGCACAGGTGTAAAGATATGGCACCAGTGTAAAGATGACCGAGACGGAAGAAACCAGACCGAACTCTTTGGTCGCGTTTGGTGAAATGCTGCTGAGCTGGAAGATGGTCATCAAAATACCGACGATAATCAGCCCCGCCACTGGCGTACCCGCTTTATTTACACGGGCAAAAATCGGTGGGAACAGTCCGTCATCGGCAGCGGCTTTCGCCGTTTGACCCGCCAGCAACGTCCAGCCGCCCAGTGAACCTAAGCAACCCGCAGCTGCGCAGAAGGAAACAATGGCCCCGGCGGTGTCACCCAACGCCATCCGTGCGGCATCACCGAATGGCGAAGCAGAAACGCGCAGTGCGGCATTAGGGATCATCCCCATAATCGCGGTGGTAGAAAGTACATAGCAAACGGCGGCAATCAATACCCCACCAATGGTGGCGATAGGGACATTGCGTTTCGGGTTTTTCACCACACCTGCGGCAACGGAGGCACTTTCCACACCGATGAACGACCACAGCGTAACGTTAAGGGTACTTTGAATTGCACCGAAGGTGCCCAGGCCGCTGACGTTCCATGCCGCCATATAGGTTTCACCACGGAACCAGAACCAGCCAAATACGGCAATCCCGACGATGGGGATCAGCGCCAGCACGGTGGCAACTGCCTGCACACGGGTGATCATTTTCGGACCGACAATGTTCAGCAGGACGAAGATCCACAGCACCACGACGCAGGTGATGGTTAATACCAATGGATCTTTCAGAATCGGGAAGAAGTAACTTAAATATCCTACGCCAATGACCACCATGGCGATATTGCCGATCCAGCAGGCCAGCCAGTAGAGGACGTTGGTTTGATAACCGAGAAACGGGCCAAAGCAGCGGCGGGCGTAAGCGTAAGAACCACCAGGACTTGGGTCGAGGAACGACATTTTGGCGTATACCATCGAGAGCCCCAGTGCACCGATAATCGTCACCAACCATCCATAAATGGCAATCCCGCCAGTAGAGGCCAGGTTTGCAGGTAACAGAAAAACACCTGACCCCATAATATTCCCCGACACCATCAGGGTGACGGGGATTAAGCCCACTTTGTGAGCATCAGCATCCGAAGACATAATTAAACTCCTGCGAAGGCGAGCTTCGTGACAATAAATTACGTCATATCATACGCCTGCATTCGATAGTTGAATTATTATCGACCGGGTTATCGCTGATGCCGTTATTAATATAGCTCTTCGTTAAGGTTAAAAATCAGGCGACAGTGCGTTCTCTGTGCTGACTAACATAATGCAGCGGCGTCATACCGTAGAAGTCTTTAAAGACAGAAATAAAGTACGACGTACTGTTGTAGCCGCAGGACTGTGATACCTGAGAGATATTTTTACCGTCCATCATTAATTCATTTACGGCATAACGCATGCGGCAGGTGGTGATTATTTGGCTATAACTGGTGTTTTCGCTTTTCAACTTTTTCTTTAACAGACTTGGGCTAAGACATAAACAACTGGCTACCATACTAAGATTCCAGTCTTTGTGAATATCGCTTTCAATAATTTGATAAACGCTGTCACTTACACAATTACGTAACATATACATCATTAATGAAACGAATTTTTTACTGTCGAGAAAACGGGATAGCACCGTGAATAATAATGCGCGTGTTCGTTCCTTTTCTGACTCAGTTTCTGCGGGCATCATGCTGTGTTGCGCGGCAACGCGAAAGACGTCTGGCGTCAGGCATGGCAGGGTGAGTATGGGCGTAGCGCTACGTTGCCATACTGGTATTTGCGAGAGATCTTTATTCAGAAACCGGAGGTAATCTTTGATGATGTCGTGACTAATATGAGCAACCAAAGTGTTGTTAAGAGAGGAGACGTCGATAATATTATTTTCACAATTTAATAACGCCATATGGTTAGCTTTAAGGCTAATAGGTTCTTTCCCATTCACCCTTATCCAGACATCTTTTTCAGTCAATAAAACAATACAAGGTTGGTCGCTGCAAATCCTCATACATGTACTCCTGAGTGCGAATAAAAGACCAGTTCTCGCTAAAGCAAAGCGATACCGGGAAATGGTTATATAATTGTATGATGAATATAAACATGCATAAAAATAACGAGTTTTACTAATAGTACAAATTTTTATAGTAATTTCTCATGTACATATTTTTTTACAGGATAAATAACAGGCAAAAAAAAGCGCGGGGTGGGGCCGCGCAAAAAGTATGACATTTTTGTTTGCAGCAATTTTTATGAAAACGTTGCCATACTCAAAAGGCCTAAGGCCAGGCGGCGTAATGTTATTTAAACAATTACGCCTTCAGCGGAATAGTGGTTACGCTTTCACGCACATAACGTGGTAAATACCGTCAATAATTTCAGTCCCTTCAGTTTCGTGTTCAAATCCAGGGAAATGGTGGTCCCAGGATTGCAGCGAGCGTAAATAACTTACTTGCGGACTGTTTTTATCGCCGAAGTTTTCACCAGACAGCAGCATCGGGATTCCTGGCGGATACGGGATAACTGAGTTTGCCGCGATGCGTCCTGGCAGATTTTCAATGGATACCAGTTCGACATTGTTGTCGACAATCGCGTTGTACGCTTCACGCGGGGTGACTTCCGCCACCGGCAGGCCGGAATAGGCTTCGTTCAACCGTGCGCCAGGGTTGTTTTCTTTCAGCCAGGCAAACATGGTGTCACCCAGATCGTGAATCCCCATGTTCGCGTAAGTGTCAGGATATTGTTCAACAAGTTCCGGCATCACCTGCGCCAGCGGTGTGTTGGCGTCATAGTGGCGTTTGAAGGAGCAAAGGGTGTTAACCAGAGTTCCCCATTTCCCACGGGTTACGCCCATAGAGAACAGGAACATAATTTGGAAGTCAGTGGTGCGGGTAGGTACAATGCCGTGGCGACCAAGCCAGGCAGTGACCAGCGCCGCCGGAACACCGGTTTCTTCCAGTTCACCATCTTCACCCATTCCCGGAGCAAGGATGCTGACTTTAATCGGGTCGAGCATACTCCAGTTATCCGGAATATCTTTGAAGCCGTGCCAGCTTTCGCCCGGATGCATTACCCAGCAGTCCTGAACGGTGGTCAGCAGTTTGGTTGGTGCGTCAGCAAAGTCATAGGTTTTGCCGGTTTGTGGGTCGGTGACGACTTCTTTGTTCCACGGTTTGAAGAACCAGCTACCGTCAGCGGTGAACTCTTTATATAGCCGCGCCATCGCCTGACGGAAATCAACCGCTTCGTCAATCACTTCCTGTGTCAGTGACAGGCCGCTGTTGCCGTCCATCATCGACACCGCCACGTCGTTGGATGCGCAGATGGCATACAGCGGGGAGGTGGTGGCATGCATCATGTAGGCCTGGTTGAAGCGGGAGAAGTTAATCGCCCCACGACCTTCACGTACATGAATATAAGAAGCCTGTGACAGCGCATTCAGCAGTTTGTGGGTGGAGTGGGTGGCGAAAACGGTAGGACCGTTGTGATCGCCAGGTTCGCCGCGCATGGCATAGTGATCGGCATAGATCGGGTTGAAACGTGCATAGCCGTACCAGGCTTCGTCAAAGTGCAGACGATCGGAGGTTTTTTCCAGCAGATCCTGCGCTTCTTTAGCGTTATAACACACGCCGTCATAGGTGCAGTTGGTCACCACGCAGTAAGACGGTTTTTGCCCGGCTTTGTCTTTGGTCAGCGGGCTTTCACTGATTTTCTTCTGCAAGGTTTCAGGTTGCATTTCCTGCGGATAGATTGGCCCGATAATGCCGTAGCGGTTGCGGCTTGGCACCATATAGACCGGTTTCGCGCCTGTCAGCATCAAACCTTGTTCGATGGATTTATGGCAGTTACGGTCAACGACCACGACATCGTTATCGGTCATGCAAGCCTGCATGATGGTGCGGTTAGAGCCGGAAGTACCGACGACTACCGACCAGGAGCGATCGGCACCAAATACGCGTGCGGCATATTTTTCGCTTTCGCCAAATGCGCCAGTATGGTCAAGCAAAGAACCGAGGGAAGTTCGTTCGATGCCCATGTCGGTGCGGAACAGATTTTCACCATAGTAGTCATGGTAGAAACGTCCGGCGGGTGTTTTGGTAAAACCAACGCCGCCCTGGTGGCCTGGCGCTGCCCAGGAATATTCATGGATGTCACTATATTTCATCAGCGCGCTGAACAGTGGCGGCAACAGCTGCTGGCGGTAGCGGGTCATCGCGGCAACGGCGCGTCCGGCGATAAAGTCGGCGGTATCTTCCAGAATCCAGGCGAATTCATCGACAAGCTCCAGCAGGTCGCGATCCATTGCGGCGAGGGCTTTTTCCCGATCGCCCAACAGGAAGACCGGCACGTTTTGTTGGCGCTCATGAAGCTTACCGATCAATTGTCTGACGTTTTGATGTTCGTCCGGATGTTCCATTTGATAGCTGAACATCAGGCAGTCAATGGCTTCGTTTGAAGAGAGAATGGCAAAACCATCATCAAAGGAGGTGGATTTAATCACGGTAACATTTTGCTGGCTTAAAGCATCTGCCAGACGCTCAACGGCGTTACCGACCCAGGTGTCTTGATGGAGAAACTCGCTTTCAACAATTAATACTTTCATCATTGCTTACCCGGTTATGAAGGAATCTTCGTTGCGGGCAAGTATCTTCCGGCCTTTTCGGGCTGTAAAGCGCGTGAAAAACAAACATTTTTGAAATATTTAGTTTTATAAACAATACGTTATGTGATTATTTTAAATTATTTTTACTGCTTATTATCGACGGCTAAACTATTTTTTTGGCTGATACTGATATCGTCTTTAGCCGGGAAACGTCTGGCGGCGCTGTTGGCTAAGTTTGCGGTATTGTTGCGGCGACATGCCGACATATTTGCCGAACGTGCTGTAAAAACGACTACTTGAACGAAAGCCTGCCGTCAGGGCAATATCGAGAATACTTTTATCGGTATCGCTCAGTAACGCGCGAACGTGGTTGATGCGCATCGCGGTAATGTACTGTTTCATCGTCAATTGCATGACCCGCTGGAATATCCCCATTGCATAGTTGGCGTTAAGTTTGACGTGCTCAGCCACATCGTTGATGGTCAGCGCCTGATCATAGTTTTCGGCAATAAAGCCCAGCATCTGGCTAACATAAAATTGCGCATGGCGCGAGACGCTGTTTTTGTGTGTGCGCGAGGTTTTATTGACCAGAATCGGTTCCCAGCCAGAGAGGCTAAATCGCTTGAGCATCAGGCCAATTTCATCAATGGCGAGCTGGCGAATTTGCTCGTTCGGACTGTTTAATTCCTGCTGCCAGCGGCGCACTTCAAACGGGCTAAGTTGCTGTGTGGCCAGTGATTTGATCACCATGCCGTGAGTGACGTGGTTAATCAGGTCTTTATCCAGCGGCCAGGAGAGAAACAGATGCATCGGCAGATTAAAAATCGCCATGCTCTGACAGGTTCCGGTATCTGTTAGTTGGTGCGGTGTACAGGCCCAGAACAGCGTGATATGACCCTGATTGATATTCACTTTTTCATTGTTGATCAGGTATTCCACATCGCCATCGAAAGGCACATTCACTTCGACCTGACCATGCCAGTGGCTGGTGGGCATGATATGCGGTGCGCGAAACTCAATCTCCATCCGCTGGTATTCCGAATACAGCGACAGCGGGCTGCGGGTCTGTTTTTCGTCGCTGCTGCACATAAACGTATCTGTATTCATGGATGGCTCTCTTTCCTGGAATATCAGAATTATGGCAGGAGTGAGGGAGGATGACTGCGAGTGGGAGCACGGTTTTCACCCTCTTCCCAGAGGGGCGAGGGGACTCTCCGAGTATCATGAGGCCGAAAACTCTGCTTTTCAGGTAATTTATTCCCATAAACTCAGATTTACTGCTGCTTCACGCAGGATCTGAGTTTATGGGAATGCTCAACCTGGAAGCCGGAGGTTTTCTGCAGATTCGCCTGCCATGATGAAGTTATTCAAGCAAGCCAGGAGATCTGCATGATGTCTGCACCCAAAATTACATTTATCGGCGCTGGTTCGACGATTTTCGTTAAAAATATTCTTGGTGATGTGTTCCATCGCGAGGCGCTGAAAACGGCGCATATTGCCCTGATGGACATTGACCCCACCCGCCTGGAAGAGTCGCATATTGTGGTGCGTAAGCTGATGGATTCAGCAGGGGCCAGCGGCAAAATCACCTGCCACACCCAACAGAAAGAAGCCTTAGAGGATGCCGATTTTGTCGTGGTGGCATTTCAGATTGGCGGTTATGAACCTTGCACGGTGACTGATTTCGAGGTCTGTAAGCGGCATGGTCTGGAACAAACCATTGCCGATACGTTGGGGCCGGGCGGTATTATGCGCGCGCTACGTACCATTCCGCATCTGTGGCAAATTTGCGAGGACATGACGGAAGTCTGCCCCGATGCCACCATGCTCAACTATGTTAACCCAATGGCGATGAATACCTGGGCGATGTATGCCCGCTATCCGCATATCAAACAGGTCGGGCTGTGCCATTCGGTGCAGGGAACGGCGGAAGAGTTGGCGCGTGACCTCAATATCGACCCAGCTACGCTGCGTTACCGTTGCGCAGGTATCAACCATATGGCGTTTTACCTGGAGCTGGAGCGCAAAACCGCCGACGGCAGTTATGTGAATCTCTACCCGGAACTGCTGGCGGCTTATGAAGCAGGGCAGGCACCGAAGCCGAATATTCATGGCAATACTCGCTGCCAGAATATTGTGCGCTACGAAATGTTCAAAAAGCTGGGCTATTTCGTCACGGAATCGTCAGAACATTTTGCTGAGTACACACCGTGGTTTATTAAGCCAGGTCGTGAGGATTTGATTGAGCGTTATAAAGTACCGCTGGATGAGTACCCGAAACGCTGCGTCGAGCAGCTGGCGAACTGGCATAAAGAGCTGGAGGAGTATAAAAAAGCCTCCCGGATTGATATTAAACCGTCACGGGAATATGCCAGCACAATCATGAACGCTATCTGGACTGGCGAGCCGAGTGTGATTTACGGCAACGTCCGTAACGATGGTTTGATTGATAACCTGCCACAAGGATGTTGCGTGGAAGTAGCCTGTCTGGTTGATGCTAATGGCATTCAGCCGACCAAAGTCGGTACGCTACCTTCGCATCTGGCCGCCCTGATGCAAACCAACATCAACGTACAGACGCTGCTGACCGAAGCTATTCTTACGGAAAATCGCGACCGTGTTTACCACGCCGCGATGATGGACCCGCATACTGCCGCCGTGCTGGGCATTGACGAAATATATGCTCTTGTTGACGACCTGATTGCCGCCCACGGCGACTGGCTGCCAGGCTGGTTGCACCGTTAAAACGCGACTAAACGCTACTGCGCCGGGGGATTTATTCCGGCGCACACCTCTGACGATACCAATAACAGAAGGCGGGCGTTGGTAACAGCGACCCGATACCCTATGAGCATTTCAATGACTACAAAACTCAGTTATGGATTTGGAGCGTTCGGGAAGGATTTTGCGATCGGCATTGTGTATATGTACCTCATGTATTACTACACCGATGTCGTCGGGCTGTCTGTGGGTTTGGTCGGTACTTTGTTTCTGGTGGCGAGGATCTGGGATGCTATTAACGATCCGATTATGGGATGGATTGTAAATGCTACGCGATCGCGATGGGGTAAGTTCAAACCCTGGATCCTGATCGGTACGTTGGCAAACTCTGTAATCTTATTTCTCCTCTTTAGTGCGCATCTGTTTGAAGGTACTACTCAGATTGTCTTTGTTTGCGTGACCTACATCCTCTGGGGCATGACTTACACCATTATGGATATTCCCTTCTGGTCGCTGGTTCCAACCATAACGCTCGATAAACGTGAGCGCGAACAACTGGTTCCTTATCCGCGTTTTTTTGCCAGTCTGGCAGGCTTTGTTACGGCAGGTGTGACGCTACCATTTGTTAATTATGTCGGCGGTGGCGATCGGGGATTTGGCTTTCAGATGTTCACACTGGTACTGATCGCCTTTTTTATTGTTTCAACCATCATCACTCTGCGCAATGTGCATGAAGTCTTTTCGTCAGACAATCAACCGTCTGCTGAAGGAAGCCATCTGACACTTAAAGCCATCGTTGCGCTTATTTATAAAAACGATCAGCTTTCATGCCTCTTGGGTATGGCTCTTGCTTATAATGTAGCCAGCAACATTATTACCGGCTTTGCTATCTATTATTTCTCATATGTTATCGGTGATGCGGATTTGTTCCCCTATTATCTGTCGTATGCGGGAGCTGCTAACCTGGTGACGTTAGTATTCTTCCCACGCTTAGTTAAATCATTATCCCGACGCATTTTATGGGCCGGAGCATCTATTCTTCCGGTGTTAAGCTGTGGTGTTCTCCTGTTAATGGCATTAATGAGCTATCACAACGTCGTCCTCATTGTGATTGCGGGTATTTTGCTGAATGTGGGAACGGCGCTTTTCTGGGTATTACAGGTCATCATGGTGGCAGATACCGTTGATTACGGTGAATATAAACTGCACGTACGCTGTGAAAGCATCGCTTACTCCGTGCAGACTATGGTGGTGAAGGGCGGTTCAGCCTTTGCGGCTTTTTTCATTGCGGTTGTGTTAGGGATGATTGGCTATGTACCGAATGTTGAACAGTCTACGCAAGCCCTATTAGGTATGCAGTTTATTATGATTGCTCTACCGACTCTGTTTTTCATGGTAACGCTGATTCTCTACTTCCGTTTCTATCGCCTCAATGGCGACACGCTGCGCAGGATCCAGATTCATCTGCTGGATAAATATCGCAAAGTACCGCCCGAGCCTGTTCATGCTGATATTCCGGTCGGTGCAGTGAGTGATGTGAAAGCCTGACGTGGACAATAGCTAACGAAAATGGCCTGATGCGATATGTTTATCAGGCCACGTCTTAATGTAATGCTTTGGATTTGCAAATTTTGTAGACCGGATAAGGAATTCACGCCGCATCCGGCATCAACAAAGTGCACGTTGTTATCCGGTTATCAAGCCAAAGCGCCGTAGCTGACGGCAATGAAAGCGAGCGAGGAATATCACCGTGGTTAATGCGCCAAGCAGCGCGCAGAACATATCGGATTGCGTGTCCCACTGGTCGCCCTGGGTGCCGAGAAAATCATCCGCTCCCTGGCCCATTGCCAGCGCCGCCCACCACTCGATTAATTCATACATCGCGCTTATCGCCAGCGCCACGCAACAGACCAGAAACGCCACCATTTTACGTCCGCGAACGTACATCCCGCGCACAAGGATCTCACGTGCCACCAGTGCAGGCACCAGCCCCTGGAAAAAATGCCCCAGCTTGTCATACGGATTACGGCTCAACCCCAGCCATTCCTGCACCTCAAAACCAACGGGGACTTTCGCGTAGGTGTATTGCCCGCCGACCATCAGGATGATGGCGTGAAAGAAAATGAGCGTATAGAGCAGCGGCGTTAACGGATAACGTTTAGCGGTGGCAAGCAGTAGCGGCACGACAATAATCACCGGTGTCACTTCCATCAGCCAGGTGAGTTTGTCATGGGCCGAAATGCCGGTATAAATCAGGATTAACGTTAGCGCCAGTGCGCCGGTGTTAAGAATTAACGGCTTGAGTGTGCGGGTCATGGTGAGTTCGCAAGTCAGGGAAAATACTGACTATTCACCAGCAAGCGTGAAATTACAATCGCAAAAGAGGTGGCCCAGGGGGATCACCTGGCAGCATGCTGCCAGGCGCTGGGCCGAAGAGGTTACTTAGTGCAGTTCGCGCACTGTTTGTTGACGATCTGCTGGAAGAAGTCGTTACCTTTGTCATCGACCAGGATAAACGCCGGGAAATCTTCTACTTCGATTTTCCAGATAGCTTCCATACCCAGCTCCGGATAAGCGACGCATTCCAGATGCTTGATGCTCTGCTGCGCCAGTACCGCCGCCGGACCGCCGATACTACCGAGGTAGAAGCCGCCGTGTTTATGGCACGCGTCGGTAACCTGCTGACTGCGGTTACCTTTCGCCAGCATGATCATGCTGCCGCCGTGGGATTGCAGCAGATCCACGTAGGAGTCCATACGACCTGCGGTAGTTGGGCCAAGTGAACCTGATGGATAACCGGCAGGGGTTTTCGCCGGACCCGCGTAGTAGATCGGGTGATCTTTGATGTACTGCGGAAGTTCTTTACCGGCGTCAATCAGCTCTTTCAGCTTGGCGTGTGCAATATCTCGGCCCACGATAATGGTGCCGGTGAGCGACAAACGAGTGGAAACCGGATATTGAGAAAGCTGGGCGAGGATCTCTTTCATCGGGCGGTTAAGGTCAACTTTCACCGCTTCGCCTTCACCGGCCTGGCGCAGTTCTTGTGGAATGTACTGGCCTGGATTGTGTTCCAGTTTTTCGATCCAGATACCTTCGCGGTTGATTTTCGCTTTAATGTTACGGTCAGCGGAGCAGGAGACGCCCATGCCTACCGGGCAGGATGCGCCGTGACGTGGCAGACGGATAACGCGAATGTCGTGCGCGAAGTATTTACCGCCAAACTGCGCGCCAAGACCGAGTTTCTGGGCCTCTTCCAGCAGTTCCTGTTCCAGCTGGACATCGCGGAACGCCTGACCATGTTCGTTCCCTTCCGTCGGCAGTTCATCGTAATAGTGAGCGCTTGCTAACTTGACGGTTTTCAGGTTGGTTTCTGCAGAAGTGCCGCCAATCACAAACGCGATATGGTACGGCGGGCAGGCTGCGGTACCGAGGGTGCGCATTTTCTCGACGAGGAAGTTTTTCAGTTTACCCGGCGTCAGCAGAGCTTTGGTTTCCTGGTAGAGATAGGTTTTGTTGGCAGAGCCGCCGCCTTTCGCAACGCAAAGGAATCTGTACTCATCGCCATCTACCGCGTACAGGTCGATTTGTGCAGGCAGGTTAGTGCCGGTGTTGACCTCTTTGTACATGTCCAGCGCCGCATTCTGTGAATAGCGCAGGTTATCTTCGATATAAGTGTTATAGACGCCTTTCGACAGCGCTTCTTCATCACCGCCACCGGTCCACACGCGCTGACCTTTTTTACCGACGATGATCGCGGTGCCGGTATCCTGGCAGGTCGGCAGCACGCCTTTGGCAGCGATTTCGGAGTTTCTTAAGAATTGCAGCGCCACGTACTTGTCGTTTTCGCTGGCTTCTGGATCGTGAAGAATAGCCGCGACCTGTTTCTGGTGTGCCGGGCGGAGCATGAAAGAAGCGTCGTGAAAGGCTTGCTGCGCCAGCAGGGTCAGGGCTTCTGGTTCCACTTTCAGGATGGTTTCGCCGTCGAAGTCGGCAACGCTAACGTAATCGGAAGTGAGTAGATAGTATTCGGTATTGTCTTTCCCCATCGGGAAAGGTGCCTGGTAGATAAAGGGTTTGTTTGACATAGCTTCCAGCCTGTAACTCTGTATTTGTTATTCGAAAATGGCGTGCCGCGTAGTCACGGGCGGCACGCAAAGTGCATTTATAAGAACCCGTACATCGCGGCGAAGATCCAGCCGAAGACGCACGATACGCTCACACCAATCAACCCCGGCAGAATAAAGCTGTGGTTGATGACGAAGCGACCGATGTGGGTGGTGCCGGAACGGTCAAACTGAATCGCTGCCAGATCGCTCGGATAAGTCGGCAGGATGTAATAACCGTAGCAAGCCGGTGCTGAAGCCACGATGTATGCCGGATCAACGCCGATCGCCAGCGCGACCGGAACAATCGCCGCCAGCGCCGCAGCCTGAGAGTTTACAAACTTGGAAACCAGCAGCAGAACAATGGCATAGGCCCACGGATACTCTTTCACCATTTCACCCAGTACGCCCTGAATTTCAGACATATGCGCACCGAACATGGTTTCTGCCATCCATGCGATACCGTACACCGCCACGATGGCGATCATACCGGAACGGAAGACTTCGTTTTTTGAGATAGACGCGGGATTGGTTTTGGTCAGGATAATAATCAGCGCCCCGGTCAGCAGCATAAACATCTGAATAACCAGTACCATCGACAGCGGTTTGCCGCCGAAGGATGGACGCAGGTCCGAATCAGCACCAAGAAGTGCGACTACAGCGATTGCCCCGAGGAAAATCCACATTGCCAGCCAGTTGCTTTTCGGCAGTTTTTTATCGAGCAGCGTCGCGGTATCACCGTAAACATACTCACGGTTTTCCGGTACGGAGATGAATTTCTGGAACTCTTCGTCTTTATCCAGATCTTTACCGCGGAACCAGCTGAAGATACCGATCGCCAGGATACCGATTAACGTCGATGGAATGGTGATTGCCAGCAGGTCGAGGAACTCAAGATGGCGACCATCAAAGGTGACATTACCCAGCATTGCAACCAGAGACACGACCGCAACCGACACCGGACTGGCGATAATCCCCATCTGTGCACCGATAGAACTTGCCGCCATCGGACGTTCCGGACGGATGTTGTTCTTAATGGCGACGTCGTAGATGATCGGCAGAATGGTGTAAACCACATGACCCGTACCGCAAAGAATGGTCAGTGTACAGGTCACAAACGGCGCGACAATTGAGACATATTTCGGGTTGCGGCGCAGCAGCTTCTCGGCAATTTGCAGCATGACATCAAGACCGCCCGAAGCTTGCAAGGTCGCCGATGCCGCAACCACCGCAATGATAACCAGCATGACATCAACCGGTGGTTTACCTGGCTGAAGGTGGAAGACGAAGACCAGAATGACCAGACCGATACCGCCTAATAAACCCAGCGCGATACCACCCTTTCGGGCACCATAAAACAGACATATCAGTATTATGATAAGTTGGATAGTAAATAACATGTGTGAACCCTCGCGATAATCCTATTTAAATTTTTGCTGAATAGATCACAGTCACGTTCTGTTTTGTATGAACTGTTTTCAGAGCCTGACTAAATATCCGTTTGGTCGTTACCGGCTTTAGCAAATACCTCACAGTGAATATTGGCTGATTAAAGCAGCGGCAAATTTATGCACTGTGATAAGCGGCTTTTTCAGAGAGAAAGACTCTCTGGCGATGGGTTTATAGTTTGTACTGCGCAGATGTTAATGTTTTGTTTGCTTCTATCTTATTGATATTTATTGGTCTATTTTTTGTTCTCAGGGCAGATGTCATTAGGTTTATAGATTAATCTGATCTACCCATTTGTGGGTAAAAATACACATAATGCGGGTGACATAATAGTTAATTAACTTTTGTTAGCGTTTTGAAATTAAAAACACCGTTCACCTGAAGAGATATTAATTTTTAGCGATGATGGAGGGATAATTATATTTGATCTGGCACAAGTTTTACTGATGAAGGATGTAACTTGTGCCAGGGGTATTTTGCATTACAGTAATAATTATTACTTACAGATAACCAGCGATCCGTTATTGGCAATATTGTTTCAGTAGTGAGTAGTGTTCTGCCTGAATACGGTAACGGTAAACTGGACGCCCCGTGACGCCATAATGGATACTGGTGAACAAGATGTGGCAGTTGACCAGCCAGATGAGGTATTTACGGCAGGAAACACGCGAAATGTTAACCTCGTTGGCTAGCTCGTCGGTTGAAAACTCATAGTCCTGATGCGCGTCAATCCACTGGCACAGCGTGCGTAACGTCTGCGGCGTTAAGCCTTTTGGCAAGCGACGAGGATCCTGTTCGTTGGAGCTGCTGCCGTGGATTAGCTGATCAAGCTCGGCCTGGTCATAATACTGATGTTTTTCCAGCGCCATTTTCTTTTGCCGCCAGCCGGTGAGCGCCTCTTCAAAGCGGGAAGCCTGGAAGGGTTTGATCAGGTAATCCACGACACCGTAATGCAGCGAATCTTTAATGGTTGCCGCATCGGCTGCGGAGGAGATGACAATCACATCACTTTTGCAACGCGCGTTATGCAGGACAGGCAGTAAATCGAGCCCGTTCTCTTTTTGCATATAGATATCGAGCAATATCAGGTCGATAGGCGTATCGCTATTGAAGATAATCTCTTTGGCTTTCTCCAGCGTCGAGGCTGTTCCACAGCATTGAAAGCCTGGGATTTGTGCTACGTATCGGCGATTCAGCTCCGCGACCATTGCGTCGTCATCGATAATTAATACATTGATCATCTGTTCGACCTCTCCCCGTCCCAGGGTATCTGGACAAAAAATTGTGTGAAAATCCCGGGTTCCGATTCCACGGCGATGCTGCCGCCGAGATTTTCTACCTGTTGTTTGACAAGTGCTAAACCGACGCCTCGCTCGCTTCCTTTTGTCGAGACACCTTTGTCAAAAATGTGATCGATTTTGTCGGGTGCGATCCCCGGTCCATCATCGTTAACTTCGCAGTGCAGCCAGCCGTGACGGTAGTGCAATGTTACGCTAATTTCGCCACCGGGTTCCGGCCCTAATGCTTCCAGCGCGTTTTCTATCAGATTTCCCAATGTGGTAATCAGCGTCGCGACCTGGTCCTCACTGCCGCTGTCTGGCAGCTGGCTTTCACTGTTTAAAATCAGCGTATGGCCTAAATCGGTCGCGCGGTTAATCTTGCTGATTAAAAAACCAGCGATAACCGGAGATTTGATCTTACCCAGCAGAGAGCCAATCTCTTCCTGATAGTTATTGGCTGTTTTGAGAATGTAATCTTCCAACTGCTTATAACTCTTCAGATGCAATAATCCGAGAATCACATGCAATTTATTCATAAATTCGTGGGATCGTTCACGAAGTGCATCAGCATAGTTGACCAGACCGTCGAGTCGCTGCATCAGTTTACGAACTTCAGTTTTGTCCCTGAAGGTTGAAATGGCACCGATGATAACGCCATTACTGCGCACCGGAACGGTGTTGATCAGTAATAGCCGGTCTTTAATCGTAATCTCTTCGTCGCGGCGCGGCGTACCGTCGCGTAACACTTCCGAGACATCTACTACCTGTGACCACGAGTGGCTTAGCGTCGACAGTTTCTCATCGTCCTGCGACTTACGGTAATTCAGCAATTCTTGTGCGGCATCGTTGATCAGCGTGACCTCGCCGCGATCGTCCACGGCAACGACGCCTTCTTTGATAGACTGCAACATGGCCTGGCGTTGCTCAAACAGCGTGGAGATTTCGTAGGGTTCCAGGCCGAAAAGGATTTTTTTCAGTACTTTAACCAGAATGCAGGTGCCAATCAGTCCGACCAGCATGCCAAATAGTACCGACCAGATAATGCTCCAGCGACTGTCATTGATTTGTTGGGTCACGCGGCTTAACTCAAGGCCGATCGCCACCACGCCAATTTGTTTATGATTTTCATCGTAGATGGGGGTAAATACGCGTAAAGCCTGCGCCAGAAAACCGCGATTGATAGCGACATTTTCTTCGCCATTCAGCGCTTTAAGGATGTCATCACCTTTAAATGGCTGACCAATACGCTGGGCTTCAGGATGTGAGTAGCGAAGACTTTGCATATCGGTAACGACAATAAACAGCAGATCGTTGCGTTTGCGCACGGCTTCCGCGATGGCCTGGATTCCACTCTCCTGCGGTTTTTTCTGCAAGCCCTGACGGATTTCCGGCGAGTCGGCGAGAGTACGCGCCACTGCCAGTGCCTTGTTGGCCAGCCCGTCTCGCGTCATATCACTGATTTGCGAGAAGTAAATCAGATGCACCACCAATAGCACCGAGAACAGTACCGCGCTGACCATTAAGATCACTGTGGTACTCAATTTCATCGGACGTTTGCGTAACATGCGGTAGGGCAATGAATGTCTCATCAGCTTCCTTGTGTGACAAATTTCTTAAGCATTATCTCTGATGAGGCGGGTAATTCAAAGGGAGTAAGAATGATTGGCTATATAGGGGAAGAGACTCTGGCAACGGAAACTGCCAGTGCTGTATGAAGATTCCGGGGCTATGCTTATAGTGAAAACCATACTGATGAGAGAGGGAAGGTCATGGATCAGGCGCTACTTGACGGGGGTTATCGCTGTTATACCGGCGAAAAGATCGATGTCTATTTCAACACTGCGATATGTCAGCATTCTGGCAATTGCGTACGTGGCAACGGCAAGTTATTTAATCTCAAACGAAAGCCGTGGATCATGCCGGATGAAGTCGACGTTGCCACTGTGGTTAAAGTGATTGATACGTGCCCGAGCGGCGCGCTGAAATACCGTCATAAATAAGCGAGGGTAAAATGGAAATACGCGAAGGCCACAATAAATTTTACATTAATGACGAACAAGGCAAGCAAATCGCTGAAATTGTCTTTGTGCCGACCGGAGAGAATTTAGCGATTATCGAACATACCGATGTCGATGAAAGCCTGAAAGGGCAAGGGATTGGTAAACAGCTGGTTGCGAAAGTCGTGGAAAAAATGCGTCGGGAAAAACGAAAAATTATCCCACTATGCCCATTTGCGAAACACGAATTTGATAAAACGCGGGAGTATGATGATATTCGCAGTTGATGGGAGAGTACAGAGTCACGATATTTTTCATGCTCTCCGCGGAGTGATGCAGGAGAGCATCTGAAGGGTAGGGGGATGCACAAAGAATGGGCAGAGAGCGCGTTTTTTTGTCCCAAGTCATCCCCTTTACTGAGCAAAAAAAAGAATATCTCCTATATGAGAATCATCAATCGGGGTTAATAAGTTTTGCGTCCCCAGAGCATTCAATATTGATAGGAGTCATATTATGGAAGGTAAAAACAAGTTCAATACTTATGTTGTTTCTTTTGATTATCCATCATCTTATTCCTCAGTGTTCTTAAGGTTAAGATCATTGATGTATGATATGAATTTCTCTTCTATCGTGGCTGATGAATATGGGATACCACGACAATTGAATGAAAATTCCTTCGCAATAACGACATCGTTAGCCGCAAGTGAAATCGAAGATTTAATCAGGCTTAAATGCTTAGACTTACCGGATATTGATTTTGACCTCAACATTATGACAGTTGATGACTATTTCCGTCAGTTTTACAAGTAGCCAGGAAGGATAAGAAGAATATAAAAAATGGCACTATTCTCTAAAATATTAATTTTTTATGTGATTGGTGTGAACATATCCTTTGTCATTATCTGGTTTATCTCACATGAGAAAACACATATTCGTTTACTTAGTGCATTCCTGGTCGGAATAACCTGGCCAATGAGTCTGCCTGTGGCATTACTTTTTTCTCTCTTTTAGGAGCTGTAGTTGAGTGGACCCGCTGGTTATCGTGAAACGAAGCGTCTCTCCTCAAAACTGGATTTGCGGAACGACGAACGAAGCAGTCGCCTGACTGCTTCGTTCATTAAAGTGAAATTTATTTCTGTGGGCGCATCGCCGGGAAGAGAATAACGTCGCGAATAGTATGGCTGTTTGTAAACAGCATAATCATTCGGTCGATACCAATACCCAGACCAGCGGTTGGCGGCAGACCATATTCCAGCGCAGTCACGTAATCTTCGTCATAGAACATGGCTTCGTCGTCACCTGCAGCTTTAGCGTTAACCTGTTCCTGGAAACGTTCAGCCTGATCTTCTGCGTCGTTTAATTCGCTAAAACCATTACCGATTTCACGACCACCGATGAAGAATTCAAAACGGTCGGTGATTTCCGGGTTAACATCATTACGGCGTGCCAGCGGGGACACTTCTGCCGGATATTCCGTAATAAAGGTTGGCTGAATCAGATGTGCTTCTGCCACTTCATCAAAGATCTCTGTGACAATACGTCCCAACCCCCAGCTTTTCTCTACCGTAATTCCGATAGATTCAGCTAATGCTTTAGCAGCATCAAAATTATCCAGGTCGGCCATATCGGTTTCTGGACGATATTTTTTGATTGCTTCGCGCATGGTGAGTTTTTCAAACGGTTTGCCGAAATCAAACACATGCTCGCCATAAGTGACTTTAGTGGTACCCAGAACCTCTTGTGCCAGGGTGCGGAACAGTGACTCTGTCAGTTCAATCAAATCGTGGTAATCCGCATACGCCATGTAGAGTTCCATCATTGTGAACTCAGGATTATGGCGAACAGAAATACCTTCATTACGGAAGTTACGGTTGATTTCGAATACCCGTTCAAAACCGCCTACAACCAGACGTTTCAGATACAGCTCCGGCGCGATACGCAGATACATATCTAAATCCAGAGCATTATGATGGGTAATAAACGGGCGAGCAGATGCCCCACCTGGAATTACCTGCATCATCGGGGTTTCTACTTCCATAAAGCCGCGCGCGACCATGAATTGACGGATAGCGGCCAGAATTTTTGAACGGACAACAAACGTTTGACGGGATTTATCGTTAGCGATGAGGTCCAGATAACGTTGACGATAACGGACTTCCTGATCCTGCAGACCATGGAATTTATCTGGTAAAGGACGTAGTGCTTTAGTCAGCAGGCGCAGCTCAGTACAGTGAATGGAAAGCTCACCCGTTTGCGTCTTAAACAGCGTACCGCGGGCACCGATAATGTCACCCAGATCCCATTTTTTAAACTGATCGTTATAAACACCTTCTGGCAGGCTATCTCGTGCAACGTACAGTTGAATACGGCCACCGACATCCTGCAACGTTACAAAGGAGGCTTTCCCCATGATACGACGGGTCATCATTCGGCCAGCAACCGAGACTTCAATGTTTAAGGATTCCAGTTCCTGGTTATTCTTCGCATCAAACTCTTCGTGCAACTGGTCAGAGGTATGGTCGCGGCGAAAATCATTGGGAAACGCCACACCTTGCTGACGTAGTGCCGCCAGTTTTTCGCGGCGATTTCTCAGTTCATCGTTAAAATCAATAGCCTCATTGGCTCCCCGTGTTTCTTGTTCAGACATTTTGGTTCCTCTAAATCCAGCTTTCAATTTAGCGTAGATAAAGAGACAGATCGGTACACTGTATTATCTGCCTCGACTATTAGTAACTCAGTTTATCTTATCGAAACTAACGCTTACCTCAAGTTGATATCACTAATAAATAACCATCAAAATGGTTTAAATGACTTATTAATCTCGATTTACTAGTGTGATAAACTGAAAGTTAATTTATTCATAACCAATTGTTTTTAGGACAGTTAATCGTTGCTCTCCTGTATCATATTCGTCGGCGTGCTAAACAGAAAACGGGTAGCAAAGGCCAATACGACGATGATCGCGACACAAGCCAACGTCCACTCTCCCATCTGAGAAAAGAATCGCTGGTAAGCTGCAATTGCCATACCGCTAATTTGCGACTCTGTCGTCTGCTGTGCCACGACGCCTGCCAGCCAGTTGGCGACCGCGCCTGTTGCCAGCATATAAATACCGGTTAATACGCCAGACATTTTCAGACGCGTGATTTGCGCAATCGCCACCGGGTCAATAAAGAGTTCGGCAAAGCCCATTAGCGCCAGCCCGGATATCATCACGCCCATTGACGCTTGACCGCCAGCCGCTGCATGTCGGGCATCAAATGCCAACAACATAAAGCCACAAGCCATCAGCAGTAAGCCAAAGGCAAACTTCAGCCAGACGCGCAATGTTGAGTTGCCGCGGCTTTCTGGCGACGCCAGCCAGGCCAGTACAACCCCAGCGAGCATCACCGCAATTGCATTCACCGACTGGAATAGTGCTGTAGGTACTTCAATATTGAATGCCTGACGATTCACAAAGCGATCGATAAACAAGCTGATGGTACTGCCGCCCTGTTGTGCCAGTACCCAGAACAATGTCCCGACAAACATCAACAATACAATTTGCCAAAGAGCACGGCGGTGTTCGGGGAATTTGATCATCATGCGGGCAATGATTTGTGCGGCAATGAGGCAAACGATCGCCAGCAAATATCCGGACCAGTCGTTCTCCAGCAGCAGGGTAAAAAATACTGGGGCTAAACAGAGCATCACCACCAACCAGCTCCATACCGGTAAGGCAAATTTGACGCTAGTGAGCGCTTTTTTATCCATACTACGCGTGGACTGGAAATGACGATGACCGCTTAAGAAAATCAACAAACCGATAAACATGCCGCCACCCGCAAGGGCAAAGCCAACATGCCATCCATACCACTGAGCAGCCAGGCCGCAGGCGATTGGGGCGGCGATAGAACCGATATTGCCCGCAGCATACAGCAGCGAAAAACCGCCATCACGTCGATGATCGTTCTCGTCGTAAAGCTCGCCAAGCAAACAGCTGATGTTTGATTTGAATAAACCGTAGCCACAAATAATGATTGCCAGCGCCAGATACAGGCTAAAGGTTGAATTTGTATCAATGCCCAGCACCACATGGCCAAGGGTCATTAACAGCGCGCCGGCAATCACTGCAGTGCGGTTGCCGAGCAGGCGGTCGGCAAGCCAGCCGCCGAGAATAGGGGTAACGTAAACCAGAGAAGCATATGCGCTGAACAGGCTGATGGCATGGTTATCATCAAAACCAAGCTGATGGGTGAGATAGAGAATGAGTAAGGCACGCATGCCGTAAAAACTGAAGTACTCCCAGATTTGGATCGCCACGATATAGTATATCGCGCGCGGCTGTGAGGGTGTTTTCATGTGTTCTCCTTATGAGCAAAAAAGGGAAGTGGCAAGCCACTTCCCTTGTACGAGCTAATTATTTTTTGCTTTCTTCTTTCAATACCTTAACGGTATAGCGGCCATCAGCCTGACGGTATGCACCGTGAATATCGGTTTCAAAGCCCGGATAGTGAGCGCCGATTTCACACAGCATCTGCAGGAACTCCAGAACCGGACGGCTTTCTTCGGTGATCATTTCACCCGGCATTACCAGAGGAACTCCCGGCGGATACGGAAGGATCATATTGGCGTTAATACGACCGACCATTTCGTCGAGGTAAACTTCTTCGGTCATACCGTGCAGCTCTTTCTGGAACGCAGCATACGGAGTCATTACCATCGTCGGCAGCACTTCAAATGCGCGATACATCAGATCCGGCAGATTGTGGTGAACAATCAGTTTGTGGATATTCTGAGCCAGTTCCTGAATACGCATGTTTTCATAGAATTCAGGATCTTCACGATACAGAGACGGCAGCATGTTTTTCACACGCAGGTTCAGGTCGAACGCACGTTTGAAGTCAGTCAGAGCACGCAGCAGGCTCAGTGCTTTGGTCTTATCGATACCGATGCTGAACAGGAACAGCAGGTTATACGGACCGGTTTTCTCAACAACGATGCCATGTTCGTCGAGGTATTTCGCCACGATGCTGGCCGGAATACCAAAGTCGCTCATGGTGCCGTCTTTTTCCATCCCCGGAGTCAGCAGGGTGACTTTGATCGGGTCAAGATACATGTGCTCGTTATCGATGTTTTTGAAGCCGTGCCAGGTGCTGTCAGAACGCAGCGGCCAGCATTCAGTGGTATCGATATGATCCGGCTGCCATACATCAAAGAACCAGCCATCAGATTCCGTTCTCAGACGTTTGATCTCTTTACGGAATTTGATCGCACGTTCAATGGAACCGTTGATCAGACGCTTACCTGCATTGCCTTTCATCATCGCCGCAGCGGTTTCAGTGGACGCCACGATACCGTAGTGCGGAGAAGTGGTGGTGTGCATCATGTAAGCTTCGTTAAAGGTTTCTTCGTTTACGTCACCTTTAACGTGGATCATGGAAGCCTGAGAGAACGCCGCCAGCAGTTTGTGAGTAGACTGGGTTTCGTAAATCACTTTCCCTTCTACACGGCCACCGCTCATACCGCATTTACCTTCGTAAATCGGTGAGAAGTTGGTGTAAGGTACCCACGCGGAGTCAAAGTGGATGGATTTCACATCCAGTGTTTTCTTGATGAAGTCGGTGTTGTACAGCAGACCATCATAGGTAGAGTTAGTAATTACAGCATGTACCGGCCAGGTTGCGTTTGGTGTTTCTTTCACGCGCTTAGCAATGGTAGCGTGCTGGAATTCACTCTGTGGGATACCACCAAGAATACCGTAAGCGTTACGGGTCGGGCGGAAATAGATTGGCGTAACATCGCTCATCATCATCAGGTGGGTCAGCGATTTGTGGCAGTTACGGTCAATCAGAATGGTGCTGCCTGCTGGAGCAGAGTACATACCAACAATTTTGTTCGCAGTGGAAGTACCGTTGGTCACCATGTAGCTGCGGTCTGCGTTAAAGACGCGAGCGATATACTGTTCTGCTTCTTTGTGTGGACCACTGTGATCCAGCAGAGAACCCAGTTCAGATACTGAAATGGAAATATCAGATTTCATGGTGTTCGGACCAAAGAAATCATAGAACAGGCTACCTACCGGGCTTTTCTGGAATGCAGTACCGCCCATGTGACCAGGAGTACAGAAAGTATATTTACCTTCACGAACATATTTAAACAGTGCTTTAGTCAGCGGAGGCAGAATAGTGTTGATATATTCGTCAGTGGTCTGCTTGATCTTATTAGCAATATCTTCAGCAGCACCCAGCGCATATTCAAAGAAGCTAATCTGTAAACGCAGGTCATTCAGGCTTACATCGAGAGTGGAATACGTATTAGCGAACGCGTACAACGGCAGGTTCTCGTTCATTTTGCTAATTTCTTCGCACAGCTCGAGATTATATTTATCCCAGTCAAAAATAACGCCGCACAGACGCGCATTGTTTTCGATCAGTTTTAATAAGTCGTCACGGTCGTTCGGGTAAACAATCTGGAAGTTCAGACGTTCAAGCGCGCGATGAAGTTCACGGATGGGTTCTTCTTTAAAATAAACCCCCATGTGATTCAATATTGCAATAACGTTCATAGTCATATCTCCAGGTAAAAAAGGCCCCTCCCAACACATGGGACAAAATGAAAGGAGGAGCCTCGGAAAATACTTTTAATTAATGTGCGTTAGACGCGGTGTGGTTATCCATTGAGTGGCTCTGGCGCTCGTGCATTTTGCGAGCGTAGAACATCAGGATAATCAGGCTGACGATGAAGGTACCTGCCAGCTCGAAGGAGCTTGCGCCCATCAGCGCGATGAAGCAGAACACGCAACCCAGTACAGAGCAGATCAGGCTGACAAAGTTGCGGATGTTAACGCCTTCAAAACGAATCAGGTCAACGCAAGAGTAGAAATACGGCAGCATAGTCAGCAGTACTGCGATACCGGTCAGTTCACCGAACAGGTCAGATGCTTTACCACCGGCAGAGTTCATCAGAGTGATAAGGATCATCAGGGCAGTCATTTTCACTGCAGCCAGCAGCAGACCTTTTTTCGGAATACCGTTGCTGTCGACTTCACCATAAACTTTCGGGAAGTTACCGTCGTTAGCGGCACGTACACCTGCCTGGCCTACCAACATCATCCAGGAGCCCAGAGAAGTCAGGCACGCAAAGGCGGTGAATGCAGAAACCAGCGGCGCAGCCCAGTTACCGAGGATAGTTGAAGCACTGATTGCAAACGGAGCACCGGAAGCCGCCATTACAGAAGACGGATACATACCGGAAAGCACCTGAGTCGCAGCGATGTAAACAATACCTGCTAAACCAGTACCCAGCATGGTTGCCAGCGGAACGGTACGTTTCGGGTTTTTAACCATACCAGTACTTACAGCTGCGGATTCAACACCCACGAAGGCCCACAGGCAGAGCAGAATACTTTTAATGATCGCATGACCATCAGTGGTATCCGCAGTATTCCAGTTAGCTGCATAAGTTGCCGCATCAAACCAATGCCAGCCAACAATAGCAGTCATCACCACAGGAATAAGAACCAGCACCAGACCAATAGTGGTTAAACGGCTTACCCAAGTACCGCCGAGCATATTTACAAAGGTAAATACCCAGACGATAGCAATACAGGCGATACCCGCCGGAACAGGATCATTTAATACTGGGAAGAAGGTGGAAAGATAAGATACAGCGGTAATACCAATCGCCAGGTTACCAATCCAGTTAGCATGGTAATAAAGAACACCTGTCTGAAAACCAAATGCAGGGGAAATTTCTCCGGCATAAGCAATTGGGCCACCTTGTTGCGGGTTTTTTGTTGCCAGTCGGGCATATACATACGCCAGCGACATTGCACCAATAATAGAGATAATCCAACCCCAGATAGCAATACCACCGATACTTGCTAGGTTCGCAGGTAATAATGCAATACCGCTCCCCATCATATTACCGGCAACAACACCGGTACAGGCAAATAGCCCGATCTTCTTGGCAGAACTCATGCTCTTCTCCTAATTTCATTTTTGAATTTGGAGTCCGGGTCATGATGTATAACTATTTCCTGACCAGACCAAACTGGCGATAAGATTACTCACGAAAAAAGGATTAATCCTAAAGATTAGGTGAAATAACACAAAAGTTTCTGTAAGTGAGAACTTGAGGTTTTTTATTAACACATCAGGATCGCAAGTTGATATCATGAAAAGATAAACATTTAATGTTTACAATGGATTGCGTGACATTCTCTGGTTAAATTTATGTAATAAAAATTATGCGGCAAATAAATTGCCGCAACATATTATACCAACAGGAACATACAAAAACTCAACAACAAATATTTCCGAGCATAAATCAACCCGGAGTTACTTATTCTGAAGCAAGAAATTTGTCGAGATAAGGTACAACATAAGGAACAGAAGTCTGGAATATACCATTTTCAATCCAGTAAAGGGTGTTTGCCCCTGGGCGTAAATTAAAGGCGGTGAGATATGCATCAGCTGCTTCCCGGTTCATCCCCTTCATTTCATAAACCTTGCCAAGCAACACATAATTTAGCCAGGACATTTCAAGATCAATGCCAGTATTTATCGCCTGGTAAGACTCATCTGTTTTACCTTTTACCAGAGCACTGACCGCTTTTATTTGATATATAATGGACAG
The DNA here is from genome assembly GCF_032029835.1 of Escherichia sp. AM3. NCBI lineage: Bacteria > Pseudomonadati > Pseudomonadota > Gammaproteobacteria > Enterobacterales > Enterobacteriaceae > Escherichia > Escherichia sp. AM3. The sequence continues at coordinate 49,192 of NZ_JAVUPQ010000014.1, forward strand.
GTTGTTCAATTCCGGCAGTGTAACAATGTTATCTATTTCTGTGTTCAGTGCTGCTAATTGTTTTTCATCTAAAGGATGTTGAGAATGGCGCACGATATCAACTAATGCTTTTTCTGCTCTCGCGTAGGTAAATTCTGGGGATGATTGAACAATCTCACCTAATAATTCACTGGCACGGTTCAATGATTTATCATCGCCATGCAGTAAATAATCATGTGCCTGATAAAAATTAGTTAATAACGCACCACGATGCGGCAAAATTTTCTGGAGCGTCTCCTGCATTCGTTGTGGCCACGGTTGGTTTAACGCTTTTGATAAACTCTCCAGTAAATCATTTTGAATCGCCAGCTGATTACCGTTAGTGATGACATAACGTTTATCCAGCATGGTTGAACCATCTGCATTGTCTACCAATTTTATCGACATAAAGCATTGTTGAGCACGGTATTGGCGCTGATTAACAAACGCAATAGATAATGTTTTACCGGAACTGCTCGGTTCATCAATGTTGTAGTTGATTTTGTCATGCACCATAAAGGTGGAGAAGGTGTTAAGTGATGTCGCCACCAAATCACCCACGCCTATCGCGTAAGAGAGCTGATACGGGGAACTCCAGCTGTTACAACTTTTATTTACCATATTAATGTCAATATCGCGTGGATTGAGCAAAATACGCGATTTGCTCATAGGAAGACGTGTATCAAGACTTGAAAACGCTACCAGTGCTACACAGATACCTAACGACAACAGGAAAAAAAACCATACCCAAAAGGTAGTGAATCGTTTGCTTTTAACTGGGGATTGTTCAGGTGGCGTTGCGGTGTTTTGAATGTTAAGACTGTGGGAGGGAGAATCTGTGGCAGGAACCGCCTCTGGTATAGGGGGAGGCGAAGATAGCATTATTTCCTCTCCCTCTTCTTCGCTGTACCAGATAACCGGCACCATTAATTTATAGCCGCGCTTTGGTACAGTAGCGATATAGACAGGACTATCTTCATCATTATCTTTTAATGACTTACGTAGTTCTGAGATACTCTGCGTCACAACGTGATTGGTGACAATACTTCTCTTCCAGACATTATCGATAAGTTCATCCCTGCTAAGTACTTCGCCACTGTGTTGAGCAAAGAAAACCAGAAGATCGATTAATCTCGGCTCAAGGGTAAGTTGACGCCCATTGCGGCTAATTTGGTTTATGGACGGAGTAACAAGCCATTCGCCAACGCGAACTACAGGTTGTTGCATAATAGAAACTCATTCGAAAAGGGAATGATGCAATGATAATTGCCACAACCTATTTTTACCATCTATAGATGGGTTTATTTACATATTATTGGTGAATGCAAGACGTTATTTTTACCAGCCATAAACTTCTTGATTACATAGTATTACGAAAGGATTTTACTGAGAACCAGAAGTAATATTCCTTACCATCAAAATTCATCATCTTTGCCAAAGAAAAATGTTCAGAAAATAATCCATGGAAAATTGTCCGGAGCACTTACTATTTTAATGGATTGTTAGTCTTTGCATGAGCAAGCGAACTGATACATTTCTCTTTGTTCTCATTCAGAAAATCTCATCAGTCGCCGTTCAGACCGGTGTTGTGCTTTATGGATGCGTTACGCTCCTGATGACGTCATTTGACGTTCAACAGCATCACGGGGCCGCACGACATTTCACGTCAGTTAGTGCTATAGCTCAGGAACAAATTTTCCCGAATTGGGATATGCCCGCAAATTGCTGGTGATGTGGGGAGAATCTGGTTGAGTTCGGTAGAATTGATTTGGAGGCAGAACGCTTAAATCGTGGCGTCCTGAAACGAAAAACGGACCTCCGTGGAGGTCCGTTTATATGAATTTGGTGCCCGGACTCGGAATCGAACCAAGGACACGGGGATTTTCAATCCCCTGCTCTACCGACTGAGCTATCCGGGCAACGGGGCGCATTAAACCGTAATCTGCACATCTCGTCAACCTAATTTCAGTAAAAGCGATTCAACTGCTTAAGATTGCGGCAAATCGCTTCTTTTCTGTGTTTCTGTCAGGTCAATGCACCACCCTGGCGGCAGCGGGCGAAGCGCAGGATATCTTCCGCCAGCCGATGTGCAGTGTCGACATCCGCCTGGCTACGATTCACCAGCATTCGGCTTAAACAGCCTTCCAGCACCAGTTCCATCTGCTTTGCTACCATCGCCGGATCGTCAACTTCCAGTGTGGTTAACAGTTCGTGGGTGAAATCGTAGGCCGCGCTTTTTTGCTGATCGGCCAGTTGATGAATAGGGTGGCCAGGATCGGGATAAAACGTACAGGCAGCGATAAATAGACAGCCCGGATAGCGGTTGTTTTTAACGCACTCCGATAACGCCTGATAACGTGCCAGCAGCTTTTGTTCGGCGGTTTGCGTTTCGTCCAGCATCAGCTGACGACGCCAGACATCTATCTGTTGGCTAAGATAACGCAGCGCATCGTAGAGGATTGCCTCTTTGTCTGGCCAGAAGCGGCGTAGCTCGTCCAGTGGATAATCCACACGTTCAGCAACCATCTCCAGCGTGGTGTTGGCAATCCCTTGTAATTCTAATAATTTCAGGGCTTCTCCCAGTACATCTTCACGTTGCACGCTATTTTCCTCCGTCTTTCCCACTGCAAGTGTCGTTCACGGTTGGCGATCGCGCAAATGTGCGCTGAAGGTTTCAGCATCCATAAAGCCCGTGACGCGTGCTTGTGGATGCTCCTGGCCTTGTCCGTCAAAAAAGAGAATTGTCGGTAGGCCAAGGACATTAAGATGCTTTAACAGCGCCACATCTTGTGCGTCGTTAGCAGTGACGTTGGCCTGAAGTAAGACCGTGTCTGCTAACGCTTTTTGCACCTGCGGGTCGCTGAAGGTGTATTTCTCAAACTCTTTACAGGCGACGCACCAGTCGGCATAAAGATCTAACATCACCGGTTTGCCTTTGGCTTCAACGAGCGCCTGATTTAACTCATCTACCGTTTTGATTTGTGTAAAGTTGAGATGCGTCTGAGTTTGCGCGGTATGCGTCGCACCAAATGCCCAATCCTGAAGTGGGCGCACGCTAACCAATGCCGCTGCCAGCAGAATAATTTGCACAATACGCATCCAGCCGCGTTTAGCCTGTAGGCTGGTGATAAAGGCCCAGCCAAAGAATGCGACACCCAGCGCCGACCACAAGCGTAATCCCCATACATCACCAATCACTCGCTCCAGCAGGAAGACCGGCAGTGCGAGGATCACAAAACCAAACGCGGTTTTGACTTGTTCCATCCACGGGCCGCTTTTCGGCAGCAAGCGGTTACCAAAGACGGTAATTAGCATCAGCGGCAGGCCCATGCCCAACGCATAGAGATAAAGCGTGCCGCCGCCCAGCCACATGTTCCCGCTTTGGGCGATATACAGCAGAATCGCGCTAAGCGGTGCGGTGGTGCATGGTGAACAGATCAGTCCGGCAATCGCCCCCATAACAAACACACCGCCAGGTGAGCCGCCCTGTTGGCGATTGCTCATCAACGTGAGACGTGTTTGCAGCGAAGAGGGGAGTTGTAGAGTAAACAAGCCAAACATTGACATCGCCAGCAAGGTAAAGACGATGGCGAGGCCAATGAGCACGTATGGGTGCTGTAGCGCCGCCTGGAACTGTAACCCTGCGGCGGCAACTACCAGACCCAGCGCCGTGTAAGTCAGTGCCATCCCCTGCACATAAATAAAGGTCAGCAACAATGCTCTGGCAGTGGAGAGCCGCTGTTTACCACCCAGCACGATGCCAGAAATCAGTGGGTACATTGGCAGCACGCATGGCGTAAAGGCGATACCAATACCGATCAACAACGCCCAGAGCGCGGAAAAGGGCAATTGCGCGGTGTGCTGCTCTTGCTGCGGAACAGACACAGGCTGTGACGCTGCGTTGTTGGCTACCACTTCGCTTAACGGAACGGTTTTGGTTTCTGGCGGATAACAGAAACCGGCATCAGCACAGCCCTGGTAGGTGACAGTTAACGTCGCTCCCGCACTCGCCTGGTTGATGGTTACGGGAAGCGTCAGCCGATCGCGGTAAATCTCGCTTTTGCCGTAAAACTCATCTTCATGCCAGACGCCTTGCGGCAGCTGCACGTCGGCAATTTTCGCGTGTTCCGGCGTAATGCGGATCTGTTTACGGTAGAGGTAGTAACCGTCTTTGATCTGCCAGGTCAGATTCAGGTCATGTTGGTTTTGCTGAAAATCAAAAGCAAAGGCTTGATCCGCGGGGACAAAATGTGAACGTCCCGGCGCGTCGAATAATCCGGCAAAAACGGAAGTGCTGCAAAGTAGCAGGATCAGCGTAAAGATGCGTTGAGCCATGAGAGGTAATCTGTGTCTCCGTGTGTAACAGGTAAAACCAGAAGTTCCGGGGTTTGATATGGATGATGAGACTTCAGGCATTCCAGCAGTGCCTGCTGGTGAGATACGGTAGTTTTTAAAATCATCTGCACTTCGTATTCTTGCTCCAGCTTACCTTCCCAGTAATAGAGAGAGGTAGCGCCGGGGATCAAGGTCGCGCAGGCCGCCAGTTTTTCCGCCAGCACTTTGGCGGCTAAATCCTGGGCTGTCGCTTCATCTGGTGCCGTACATAGCACCACGACAGACGCGGTATTCGAACTTTTTTCATCAAGCATAAACACCTCGCAAGAACAGATGGAACCGCAAGAGAGAGGTCACTATACAACGGACGGGGGAAGGATGTTAGTCGGCGGGAAAGAAAGCGGGGCGTGAACGCCCCGCGATTGGTCATTACAGCATGAAGCTACCCAGCACGAAGCCGAAGCAAACGGCCAGGGCAACACCCAGAGTACCCGGGATGAAGAACGGATGGTTGAAGACGAATTTACCGATACGGGTAGTACCCGTGTCATCCATCTGTACCGCAGCAACCAGCGTCGGATAGGTCGGCAGAATGAACAGACCAGACACCGCAGCGAAAGAAGCAACAGCGGTCAGCGGAGAAACGTTCAGTGCCAGAGCCATCGGCATCAGTGCTTTTGCGGTTGCAGCCTGAGAGTACAGCAGAGCAGAAGCAAAGAAGAAGATGACGGCCAGCAGCCACGGATGACCCTGAATCACTTCACCAGCGGTATCTTTGATCCAGTCGATGTTGTTGGAAACGAAAGTATCGCCCAGCCACGCAACACCCAGGATACAAATACAGGCGCTCATACCTGCTTTGAAGGTGCTGGAGTTGAGGATGTTGTCGGTATCGACTTTACAGATAACGGTGGTCAGAGTTGCAACGCTGAGCATGATGATCAGGATTGCGTTGGTGGTGTTCATCAGCGGTTTTTCAACCAGACCCATGCTTGGGCTGTTGATGATTGCATAGATAACCACGCCAACTACGCCCAGCAGGAACAGCCAAACGGACGTTTTTGCACCGGATTTGATTTCAATCTGCTTTTCACCGCGCAGTTCAACCAGGCCCTCTTCCAGACGCTTGCGATAAATCGGATCGTCAGAGAGTTTGGAGTTGAACAGCATAGTGACCAGAAAGGACATCACCAGAACCGCCAGCAGGGTGGACGGGATGACCACGGAGAGCAGATGGAGGTAGCTGATGCCATGACCTTCCATCACGGAAGACATGTAAACCACTGCCGCTGAGATTGGCGATGCGGTGATCGCAATCTGCGCGGATACCACTGCAGTAGACAGCGGACGGCAAGGTTTAACGCCTTGTTCCTTCGCAACTTCAGCGATAACTGGCAGTGTCGCCAGAGAGATGTTGCCAGTACCAGCAAAGATTGTCAGGAAATAGGTCACGATAGGTGCGAGGATCGTGATGTATTTCGGGTTACGGCGCAGCAGCTTTTCTGTCTGATGAACCAGATAGTCCAGACCGCCAGCAACCTGCATGGCAGAAATAGCGGCGATAACCGCCATGATAATGGAAATGACATCGAACGGGATGTTACCGGGTTTAACGCCAATAGCGGCAAGAACCAGCACCCCCAATCCGCCTGCAAAACCAATACCTATTCCCCCCAATCTGGCGCCCAAGAAGATCGCCAGCAAAACTATGATGAGTTCTACAACTAGCATATTAGCCTTCCTTGTTTTTTAACAAGTTGATATTAGATTGTTGTTTTTAAGTTACTGCTCACAAGAAAAAAGGCACGTCATCTGACGTGCCTTCTTTATTTGTACTACCCTGTACGATTACTGTTCGCTTTCATCAGTATAGCGTTTTGCTTTGTAAGCCGGGTGCATCAGATTCTGTACGGAGAAAATATCGTCAAGTTCCGCTTCAGTCAACAGACCGCGTTCCAGAACGACTTCACGTACACTCTTACCGGTTTCGGCACAGATTTTACCCACGATGTCACCGTTGTGGTGACCGATGAACGGGTTCAGGTAAGTAACGATACCGATAGAGTTGTAAACGTAACCTTCGCACACTTCTTTGTTAGCAGTGATGCCGTTAATGCATTTTTCCAGCAGGTTGTAGCAAGCGTTGGTCAGAATGTGAACGGATTCGAACATAGCCTGGCCAATGACCGGCTCCATAACGTTCAACTGCAGCTGACCTGCTTCTGCTGCCATGGTAACAGTGGTGTCGTTACCGATGACTTTGAAGCATACCTGGTTAACCACTTCCGGAACAACCGGGTTTACTTTAGCTGGCATGATGGAAGAGCCCGCCTGCAGTTCCGGCAGGTTGATCTCGTTCAGGCCGGCACGTGGACCAGAAGAGAGCAAGCGCAGGTCGTTACAGATTTTGGACATCTTCACAGCCAGGCGTTTCAGCGCGCCGTGAACCATAACATAAGCGCCGCAGTCAGAGGTCGCTTCGATCAGGTCTTCAGCCGGTACGCATGGGAAGCCAGTGACTTCAGCCAGTTTTTTCACTGCCAGCGGAGAGTACTCTTTCGGCGTGTTCAGACCAGTACCGATTGCTGTTGCGCCAAGGTTAACTTCCAGCAGCAGTTCAGCGGTACGTTGGATATTTTTCACTTCTTCTTTCAGCAGGATGCTGAAAGCGCGGAATTCCTGACCGAGGGTCATCGGTACTGCGTCCTGCAGCTGGGTACGACCCATTTTCAGGATGTCCTGGAATTCGACAGCTTTACGTTCAAAGCCTTCACGCAGTTGGTTAATCGCATCTACCAGCTTAATCAGGGAAGAGTAAACTGCGATACGGAAACCGGTCGGGTAGGCGTCGTTAGTGGACTGACATTTGTTAACATGGTCGTTCGGGTTCAGGTACTGATATTCACCTTTCTGGTGACCCATCAGTTCCAGACCGATATTGGCCAGCACTTCGTTGGTGTTCATGTTTACGGAAGTACCTGCGCCGCCCTGGTAGACGTCTACCGGGAACTGATCCATGCATTTTCCGTTGTTCAGGACTTCATCACATGCGGCAATGATGGCATTCGCTACACTTTTAGGAATGGTTTGCAGCTCTTTGTTTGCCATAGCTGCGGCTTTTTTAACCATTACCATACCGCGAACAAATTCAGGAATATCACTGATTTTGTTGTTGCTGATATAGAAGTTTTCAATCGCTCTCAGAGTGTGAACACCATAGTAGGCATCAGCTGGAACTTCCCTGGTACCCAACAGATCTTCTTCGATACGAATGTTGTTTGACATGTGAACCTTCTTTTTCAAGCTGCCAATGATTTGCTTTAAACACACAGAATATATGTGGTTTCGAATGTTTTTCGACCGACGATTATCCCCTGCATCGACCGAATACCCGAGATCATATGCTGCTTGAGGATTTCTACCGTAATCTGGATCACTTTAAGTGTCGGTTTTTACCCCTTAATTATTAATTTGTGAAATAGATCACCGCTTTGGGATTACTACCAAAAATAGTTGCGCAAACATCTTGAAATTTTGCTAATGACCACAATATAAGCTGAACGCGATTCGCAACCCATTCAGGTAGCCGGGTTTTACCGGCTGCTATTACAGGAGAAACCTTTGCGCTGGTTACCTTTTATTGCCATTTTCCTTTATGTCTATATTGAGATTTCAATCTTTATTCAGGTTGCCCATGTATTGGGGGTATTGCTGACCCTCGTGCTGGTTATATTCACGTCAGTTATCGGGATGTCACTGGTACGTAACCAGGGCTTTAAGAATTTCGTGCTGATGCAGCAAAAAATGGCGGCGGGTGAAAACCCAGCGGCGGAGATGATTAAAAGTGTTTCGCTGATCATTGCCGGTTTGCTGCTTTTATTACCGGGCTTTTTCACCGACTTCCTCGGTCTTCTGCTTTTATTACCGCCGGTGCAAAAGCATCTGACAGTGAAGTTGATGCCGCATTTGCGCTTTTCTCGTATGCCAGGCGGCGGTTTTAGCGCCGGGACCGGTGGCGGTAATACTTTTGATGGTGAGTACCAGCGAAAGGATGATGAGCGCGACCGCCTTGATCATAAAGACGATCGCCAGGATTAATGTCGAAACGCCGGATTATGTGGTTATGCCATTTTCCGGCGTTTTTCGTTTTGGCAGCAACAGCCATAACCCCGCCAGCATGATCAGCGCATAGAGACTTTTCCAGCCGACCATTGCCAGTAACAGAACGCATAACAGCCCGCCAACCACCGCCAGTAGTCGATAACGTCCTTGCAATAATTTACAGCCTGCCAGCATGCATAACAGATAAATCATAATAAAGATGCCATTGGCATAAATAATAAGAGCGTCCAGATTGATCTCTAAAGCATGAATCACCAAAGTGCTCACCACGCAGCAGCCGAGCACCGCATTGAGGGCATTATTCGGGATATGGCGAGAAGAGAGGCGTGCCAGGTAGTGGTCAGGATTATGTTGCGCCTGCGACCAGACCAGGCGGGCGAAGCTCTGTATATAAATGTTGAGACTGGCAAAGCAGGCCAGATAGCCAATTACGCAGGCAATCCATAACGCTCCTACACCGAACAGTTGCACTACAATTTTTGGAAGCGATGCTGCCGCGGCCATTTGTTCACCATAGGCGTCGAAGTGTAAGACGACTACCGTACAGCCCCAGTAGACTAATCCTGCCAGCAGCAGACCAATCATCAAAGCACGAGGAAAATCACGTTCTGGATTTTTAAATTCCGAGGCAAGATGGGCAAATGCTTCCAGACCGACAAAACACCAGAACATCACTGATAACGCAGCAAATAACCCGGTAAGTTCGATATTTCCTGGCGCGGGGAAGGGGATACTCGCAGGTTTGATATCTCCCGCCCACCAGATAGCGACAATCAGTGCGACGATAAGTCCGGCAATAACGGTTTGTAGATTTGCACTGGAACTGGCACCGCGAGTACCGATATACCACACCAACGCCAGCGTACCGAGTTCTGCCAACAACAGTTGCCAGCTATGCCAGCCAAACATCGCCTGGCCGAACCCGGCGGCAATTTGTAGCGCGGCAGGCAAACCCACGGGAATGACCGATAAAAACAGCCAGCCGGTGACTCGCTCAAGCCGCGAACCAAACGCCATACCGACGAAGTGCGCGACGCCGCCTGCACTGGGATAGTGGCGACCCAGAATCGCAAACACAATCGCAATCGGGAACACTAAGATAATCAAAACGGGCCACGCCCACAGGCTGTTATTGCCCGCTACCAGCGCAGCTAACGCAGGAACGGCAAACACGCCAGTGCCTAATAATGACGTCGATAGCAGTCCAATGCCCTGGGCCAGCCCCAGTTCTTGTTTGAGTCCACTCATGGGTTGATATCCGATTGCGCCCAAATTTTGGGCAACTGCGTAGATTTTCGATGGTAGCACAATCAGATTCGCTTATGACGGCGATGAAGAAATTGCGATGAAATGTGAGGTGAATCAGGGTTTTCACCCGATTTTGTGCTGATCAGAATTTTTTTTCTTTTTCCCCCTTGAAGGGGCGAATCCTCATCCCCATTTCTCTGGTCACCAGCCGGGAAACCACGTAAGCTCCGGCGTCACCCATAACAGATACGGACTTTCTCAAAGGAGAGTTATCAATGAATATTCGTCCATTGCATGATCGCGTGATCGTCAAGCGTAAAGAAGTTGAAACTAAATCTGCTGGCGGCATCGTTCTGACCGGCTCTGCAGCGGCTAAATCCACCCGCGGCGAAGTGCTGGCTGTCGGCAATGGCCGTATCCTTGAAAATGGCGAAGTGAAGCCGCTGGATGTGAAAGTTGGCGACATCGTTATTTTCAACGATGGCTACGGTGTGAAATCTGAGAAGATCGACAATGAAGAAGTGTTGATCATGTCCGAAAGCGACATTCTGGCAATTGTTGAAGCGTAATCCTCGCACGACACTGAACATACGAATTTAAGGAATAAAGATAATGGCAGCTAAAGACGTAAAATTCGGTAACGACGCTCGTGTGAAAATGCTGCGCGGCGTAAACGTACTGGCAGATGCAGTGAAAGTTACCCTCGGTCCGAAAGGCCGTAACGTAGTTCTGGATAAATCTTTCGGTGCACCGACCATCACCAAAGATGGTGTTTCCGTTGCTCGTGAAATCGAACTGGAAGACAAGTTCGAAAACATGGGTGCGCAGATGGTGAAAGAAGTTGCCTCTAAAGCGAACGACGCTGCAGGCGACGGTACCACCACTGCAACTGTACTGGCTCAGGCTATCATCACTGAGGGTCTGAAAGCTGTTGCTGCGGGCATGAACCCGATGGACCTGAAACGTGGTATCGACAAAGCCGTTACCGCTGCAGTTGAAGAACTGAAAGCGCTGTCCGTACCGTGCTCTGACTCTAAAGCGATTGCTCAGGTTGGTACCATCTCCGCTAACTCCGACGAAACCGTAGGTAAACTGATCGCTGAAGCGATGGACAAAGTCGGTAAAGAAGGCGTTATCACCGTTGAAGACGGTACCGGTCTGCAGGACGAACTGGACGTGGTTGAAGGTATGCAGTTCGACCGTGGCTACCTGTCTCCTTACTTCATCAACAAGCCGGAAACTGGCGCAGTAGAACTGGAAAGCCCGTTCATCCTGCTGGCTGACAAGAAAATCTCTAACATCCGCGAAATGCTGCCGGTTCTGGAAGCTGTTGCCAAAGCAGGCAAACCGCTGCTGATCATCGCTGAAGATGTTGAAGGCGAAGCGCTGGCAACTCTGGTTGTTAACACCATGCGTGGCATCGTGAAAGTTGCTGCGGTTAAAGCTCCGGGCTTCGGCGATCGTCGTAAAGCTATGCTGCAGGATATCGCAACCCTGACTGGCGGTACCGTAATCTCTGAAGAGATCGGTATGGAGCTGGAAAAAGCAACCCTGGAAGACCTGGGTCAGGCTAAACGTGTTGTGATCAACAAAGACACCACCACTATCATCGATGGCGTGGGTGAAGAAGCTGCAATCCAGGGCCGTGTTGCTCAGATCCGTCAGCAGATTGAAGAAGCAACTTCTGACTACGACCGTGAAAAACTGCAGGAACGCGTAGCGAAACTGGCAGGCGGCGTTGCAGTTATCAAAGTAGGTGCTGCTACCGAAGTTGAAATGAAAGAGAAAAAAGCACGCGTTGAAGACGCCCTGCACGCGACCCGTGCTGCGGTAGAAGAAGGCGTGGTTGCTGGTGGTGGTGTTGCGCTGATCCGCGTAGCGTCTAAACTGGCTGACCTGCGTGGTCAGAACGAAGACCAGAACGTGGGTATCAAAGTTGCACTGCGTGCAATGGAAGCTCCGCTGCGTCAGATCGTCCTGAACTGCGGCGAAGAACCGTCTGTTGTTGCTAACACCGTTAAAGGCGGCGACGGCAACTACGGTTACAACGCAGCAACCGAAGAATACGGCAACATGATCGACATGGGTATCCTGGACCCAACCAAAGTAACCCGTTCTGCTCTGCAGTACGCGGCTTCTGTGGCTGGCTTGATGATCACCACCGAGTGCATGGTTACCGACCTGCCGAAAAATGATGCAGCTGACTTAGGCGCTGCTGGCGGTATGGGCGGCATGGGTGGCATGGGCGGCATGATGTAATTGCCCTGCACCTCGCAGAAATAAACAAACCCCCGGGCAGAAATGTCTGGGGGTTTTTCTTTTGGTCATCTTTCTAGTATAAGATTCAGACACGGACGACGCGAGTGGCGTCCAGCTCATTGATTATGGGGAATAACATGCACGTAAAATACTTAGCAGGGATTGTCGGTGCCGCGCTACTGATGGCGGGTTGTAGCTCCAGCAACGAATTGAGTGCTGCCGGTCAGAGTGTACGCATTGTGGACGAGCAGCCAGGCGCAGAGTGCCAGCTGATTGGTACTGCGACAGGTAAGCAAAGCAACTGGCTTTCCGGGCAACACGGAGAAGAGGGCGGTTCTATGCGCGGCGCAGCAAACGATCTGCGCAACCAGGCGGCTGCAATGGGCGGTAACGTGATTTATGGCATCAGCAGCCCGTCGCAGGGAATGTTGTCCAGTTTTGTCCCGACGGATAGCCAGATTATCGGTCAGGTTTATAAGTGCCCGAACTGATGTGATGGTGACAAACGTATAATTGCCAGAGGCGCTTCGCTTATCAGGCCTACATAAGGCATTGCAACTGATTGAATGCTTGAGAATTTGTAGGCCGGATAAGGCGTTTACGCCGCATCCGGCATGACCAACGATCACGTTATCAGTCATTTCAGGCTGGATGGCTCCAGCCTCGCATTAGCAAAGATGAGATTATTTCGCCTGTGGTGCAGTTTTGCTGGTGGATTGAACACGTAAGTGATGCAGCGCGCGTAAGCATTGATCCTGGGTTAGCGGTTGGGCGTTATTCGCCGCTACGGTGCGAACATAGACCTGACATGGCACACCCGCGAGTTTTTTCAGTCGTGGGCTGAAATCAAGCATTCGGCGAGTGATCGCCTCTATTTCTTTACCCGGCGTTGCTTCACGCGTTTTCACCACTGCGCCGCTAAATTGTTCTTTGCCACTTTCATCTTTAAAGCGGTAAAGCACCGCCAGATAATGGTCGAACAAGTTATGTTTCCATTCCGGTTGGGAATAGGTGTCATATTCCAGATTGCCATTTTCCTGGCAGTCAACGTCATATAACGGCAGGAAATCTAACAGTGAGGTAATACGTAATGCCAGTTCACGCATTTCCGCATTATTAATTGCATGAATGATTGCTCGCGCCAGCATTTCAATCTGCAACTCATTGACGACTAACTCACATTTGCTACCGTCATGTAGCGTTAATACGAAGGTAAGATTTTCGCCTTGATTATCGGTAAGTTCCAGCGTGTTAACCCGACGATTAATATCGGCATTTTTAAGCTCATCAACCAGAATTTCTGGGATGTTTTCTGCCATTTTCTTAATGACTTTATCGCGAGCTTGCTCATACTGAAGGCGTGCAGCAGCATCCAGTTTATGCTTTTGATGCAGACGACTTTCCAGCGCAATCAGCAGGTCGCGCAGTTCCATGACAGACATAAAGAACAACGATTCTTTATTGCGAGGTTCTTTAATTTTCAGCGCCAGTGCAATGAAATTATTACTCTTGCGAATAACACCGGTATTAACACCCTTGATGCTTATGGCCATGTAGGTTCTCCCTAACCATTTCTCAATTAAATAATTAATTTTAATTTATAAGCCAGATAAATGGGCTTGGTAGTAATAGTTGTTAAAATAACATAAATAGCCGTGCTCACTCTATATAAACAGAAAAGAAAGGTTAATTATTGGTGTTAGCTATATAAAAAGTAACAACAGCAATGCATATGAATAATTAAAGGTTATGCAACGTGCAAAGATTAAATTTCTCAGTTTAATGACAGGTTGCTGTACTTGCGTTTGTTGCTCTTGCCGGATGCGGCGTAAACGCCTTATCCGGCCTACAGTTCATTGCAAATCCATTCAATTTCAATGCACGATGTAGGCCTGATAAGCGTAGCGCATCAGGCAATTTTAATGTTTAACTTCCCTGTTTAATCAGTTACTGCTGGCGTAGCTGGAGATCCAGCGGCGTTTTGCTGGGTTCGCCGCCAATTTCTCGCGCCAGTTTCGGCACCAGATATCCCGACACCAATGTCAGCAACTCACGCATAATCTGCCGTGCTTCGTCATCACTCACCATAAAATGCGCCGCGCCCTGTACTTTATCGAGCACATGCAGGTAATACGGCATCACGCCGGCATCGAACAACGCATTACTCAGGTTTGCCAGCGTTTGTGCGTTATCGTTCACATCACGTAACAGAACGCTCTGGTTCAGCAAAGTAACGCCTACCCGGCGCAACTTAGCCATCGCCTGACGGAATGTTTCATCTATCTCATTGGCATGGTTGATGTGATTCACCAGCAAGATTTGCAGCGTAGAATGTGAAAAGCGTTCAACCAGCGCATCTGTGATGCGTGCCGGGATCACAATCGGCAGACGGCTGTGAATCCGCAGACGTTTGATATGCGGGATGGCTTCCAGTTGTGTGAGCAACCAGTCCAGCTCGTGATCTTTCGCCATCAGCGGATCGCCGCCAGAGAAAATCATCTCGTCCAGTTCCGGATGCGCAGCAACATACTCAAGTGCAGTCTGCCAGTTACGCTTGTTGCCCTGATTTTCGGCATAGGGGAAGTGGCGACGGAAGCAATAGCGGCAATTTACCGCGCAGCCGCCTTTGACCAGCAAAAGCGCCCGGTTGTGGTATTTATGCAACAAACCAGGCACTACGCTGTGCTGTTCTTCCAGTGGGTCGGTGGAGAATCCGGACGCGACGACAAACTCATCTTGCGAGGTAAGTACCTGACGCAAAAGAGGATCGTCCGGATTGCCTTTCTCCATGCGATCGATAAATGAGCGGGGCACACGCAGGGCAAACAGCTTTTTGGCGCTGCGTCCGGCCAACAGTTTTTCGTCCGCGTCTATATTCAAAAGACGCAGAAGTTCATCAGGATCGGTCACAACATCGGCAAGTTGCGTTAACCAATCTTCTCTGGATGGGGTATTTAGGGTTACAATATGCGCCATTTTGTGGCTTAGCTACCAATTAACAAATTTCAGAGGGCCTTATGGCAACGTACTATAGCAACGATTTTCGTGCTGGTCTTAAAATCATGTTAGACGGCGAACCTTACGCGGTTGAAGCGAGTGAATTCGTAAAACCGGGTAAAGGCCAGGCATTTGCTCGCGTTAAACTGCGTCGTCTGCTGACCGGTACTCGCGTAGAAAAAACCTTCAAATCTACTGATTCCGCTGAAGGCGCTGATGTTGTCGATATGAACCTGACTTACCTGTACAACGACGGTGAGTTCTGGCACTTCATGAACAACGAAACTTTCGAGCAGCTGTCTGCTGATGCAAAAGCAATTGGCGATAACGCTAAATGGCTGCTGGATCAGGCAGAGTGTATCGTAACTCTGTGGAATGGTCAGCCGATCTCCGTTACTCCGCCGAACTTCGTTGAACTGGAAATCGTTGATACCGATCCGGGCCTGAAAGGTGATACCGCAGGTACTGGCGGCAAACCGGCTACCCTGTCTACTGGCGCTGTGGTTAAGGTTCCGCTGTTCGTACAAATCGGCGAAGTCATCAAAGTGGATACCCGCTCTGGTGAATACGTCTCTCGCGTGAAGTAATGCGGTTGTGGTGCGGCCTGCAGGCTGCACCATCACTTATTCAGGTCAGAGATGATGAAACGCCTTATCGTTCTTGTTTTGCTTGCCAGCACGCTGCTCACGGGCTGTAACACCGCTCGCGGTTTCGGCGAAGACATCAAACATCTCGGCAACTCCATCTCTCGCGCTGCCAGCTAATTTTTCTTCTCTTCCGAAAAATCATCAGATTTCCGTCATTTTTGGCGATGTTGTCTATTATTAATTTGCTATAGGCAAACATAAATAACATTACCTAAAAGGAAGACGTTATGGTGAAGAAGACAATTGCAGCGATCTTTTCTGTTCTGGTGCTTTCAACAGTATTAACTGCCTGCAACACCACGCGTGGCGTTGGTGAAGACATTTCTGATGGCGGTAACGCGATTTCTGGCGCAGCAACGAAAGCGCAGCAATAGCAATAAGCAATAACGGTACGACAGCTGTGTCGTGCCGTTTGTTTTTTCTGCGATAGTCACTAAGGTAATAGTTGAAATTCCCCTGCCACCTGGCAAAATATCCGTTCAACCATCAGCTTTGCAGGACGACCTGCAAACGCGTCTTTTCACCGGGGACGGCCCCAATTCTCCGGAGCCTGATATGTCCTGGATTATCTTAGTTATTGCTGGTCTGCTGGAAGTGGTATGGGCCGTTGGCCTGAAATATACCCACGGCTTTAGTCGTTTGACGCCGAGTGTTATTACCGTGACGGCGATGATTGTCAGTATGGCGCTTCTTGCCTGGGCGATGAAATCGTTACCAGTAGGGACGGCTTATGCCGTGTGGACGGGTATTGGCGCAGTCGGCGCGGCTATCACCGGCATTGTACTGCTCGGTGAGTCCGCTAACCCGATGCGCCTGGCGAGTCTGGCGTTAATCGTATTGGGGATTATTGGTCTGAAACTCAGCACTCACTAACTACCGGGCTGCTGTACCCAAATAAACTTACTGACATCAAACCCTTCCCGGGTCGCGACTGCCAGCATCTCCTGTTTCACTTCGTCAGAAATGGTTGGCGTGCGGGAGAGTATCCACAGGTAGTCGCGGTCCGGGCCGCAAACCAGCGCATGGCGGTATTCCCGATCAAGTGCAATGACGTTATAACCGCCATAGAAAGGACCAAAGAATGACACTTTCAGCGCAGCGCGTGTTGGTGCGCCGGTAAAGTACGCTTTCCCTTCACTCTGCTGCCACATTTCTCTGTCAGGGTTATAGCCTTTATTGATGACATTCAGGCCGCCGTCATCACGCAGACTGTATGTTGCGGTGACTTTTTCCAGTCCACGTTCAAAACGGTGATCAAAACGGGCAATCTCATACCAGGTACCGAGATAGCGTTTAGCGTCGAAATTATTCACTACTGTCACGCCACGCGGCGGCGTAGGAGAACTGCAGGCAACGACCAGAAATGCAGCTGTCGCTGCGGCAACGAGAGGGAGCAGGCGCATAAATGTTTCCTTACTGGTTTTTTTCTAAGTGTAGATGACAGCAAGGAAAAGCGCAGAAAAGGTCCGAAAATTCGGACCCGATGAAATTTTACTGTAGAGCGTTGAGAATCTGCCAGGCGGCGGTGACTCTCGCTGGATTGGGATAGTTTTTGTTAGCCAGCATCACTATACCCAGCTCTTTTTCTGGAATAAACGCGACATAGCTACCAAATCCGCCGGTTGCCCCTGTTTTATGTACCCATGATGCGCGTACTGCAGGAGTTGGGGGCGTAATCGCTTTTACGGGGCGTGCTGCCAGTGCAATTTTATTGCCACTGCCGTTAATGATGCTGTCAGGATTTACCGGCCAGTCCAGCATTTCCCAGCCCAGGCCCTGATACATATCGCCGGTTTGCCAGTAGCGAGATTGTGCCAGTTGTATCCCTTGCTGAAGTGTTTTGTCGTTGATATCACGGGGATTCATATTGCTTCGTATCCAGCAGGCCATATCTTCAATGGTCGACTTCACACCATAAGTTTCAGCATCTAACGCCCCTGGCGAAACATGAACTGCCTTGCCTTCGCGATATCCCCAGGCGTAATTCTTTTCTTCTGCGGGCGGTACATTAATCCACGTATGGTTGAGTTTGAGTGGCTGGAAGACACGTGTTTGCATCGCCTGCTCAAAACTCAAACCAGACGGCTTCACAGCCAGTGCGCCGAACAAACCGATACTGGAGTTGGCATACAGACGTTGTGTTCCTGGAGCCCATGCAGGCTGCCAGTTTTGATAGAAGCGCAGCAAGTCGCTTGAGGATTTCACCTCATCCGGCACCTGCAATGGCAGGCCGCCAGCGGTGTAGGTTGCGAGATGTAATAGTGTGATCCCGTTCCACTGTTTAGCGGTAAGTTCAGGCCAGTATTTTGTTGCGGGATCGCTTAACTTGATTTCCCCTCGAGCAATAGCGTCGCCACCAAGCACGCCCGTAAATGTTTTGCTGACCGAACCTAACTCAAACAACGTTTGCTGTGTGACGGGCTGCTTTTTGGCGATGTCCGCATAGCCCCAGGTAAAGTAATAAGGTTTACCCTGATAAATTACCGCCACCGCCATACCGGGGATCTTTTGTTGCTCTATAAGCGGGGTAATTGTGCGATGCACAATATCGTTGATTTTTTGGGGGGCAGCAAATGTGGAGCAAGAGGCGGTAATTAATAAGGCGCAGAGCGTCGTTTTGAACATAGGGTCTGGTTTCCATACAAAACGGCCCGCCATAGGCGGGCCGGATTTACATTGGCGATGCGTTAGATTGTAACGACACCAATCAGCGTGACAACTGTCAGGATAGCAGCCAGACCGTAGAAAACCCATTTGCCCGCAGGTACGTGGATTTTCAGATCGTGCATCGCGTGGTGCATACGGTGTAAACCACACCACAGCGGCAGAACGATCATCAGGAACAGGAATACGCGACCAATGAAGCTCTGCGCGAACGCCAGAACGCGCTCGTAGCTCAGTGCATCACCCGGAAACAGTCCCAGCGGCAGCAGAATACCCACCAGCAGGATCATCACCGGCGCAATAATTGCGCTCCACATACCACCGGCCCCGAAGAGGCCCCAGAATACCGGTTCGTCAGAACGCTTTGGATTTGGATTGATCATCTCAGGCTCCTTACCAGTACAGGGCAACAAACAGGATTACGATGGTGGCAACCACAGTTACCGCCCAGAGACTTTTGATAATTGGCTCTGGACCCATTTTTTCGTCTTTTACAATGATATTGGCCGCTTTCGGTGCCAGTTCAAACCAGGTTTTGGTGTGCAGCAGAGCTGCCGCCAGAGTGATCAGGTTAATGATCACAATAACCGGGTTTTGTAAAAAGTCGACGAATCCCGCCCAGGCTTCCGGGCCATTTTTCAGGGCAAACAGCCCGAAAATCAGTTCAATGCTGAACCACACAGCCGGAACCGCCGTGCCTTCGCGCAGCATGTAAAAGCGATAAAACGGCAATTTTTTCCACCAGGTGGACGTCATTGGCCGTACATACGGTTTACGTTTAGTCGTCATGTTGCACTCCTTAGCGTGGTTTCAGGGTCGCGATAAGAAAGTCTTTCGAACTTTCTACTTTGCCCTGCTGAATGGCCGCAGCCGGATCGACGTGTTTCGGGCAGACTTCGGAGCAATAGCCCACGAAAGTACAGCTCCATACGCCGTTCTGGCTGTTCAACTGCGCCATACGCTCCTTCTTACCGTGGTCGCGGCTATCTTCGTTATAACGATGCGCCAGCGTAATGGCAGCCGGACCGATGAACTCTGGGTTCAGGCCAAACTGCGGGCACGCGGCGTAGCACAGACCACAGTTGATGCAACCGGAGAACTGGTGATACTTCGCCATCTGCGCCGGGGTCTGGATGTTAGTACCCTGATCCGCGGTGCGGGAGTTGCCGATGATGTACGGTTTGATCGCTTCCAGACTTTCGATGAAGTGGGTCATATCGACCACCAGATCGCGTTCAATCGGGAAGTTAGCTAACGCTTCAACCTTCATACCGTCGGTGTAATCACGCAGGAAGGTTTTACATGCCAGTTTTGGCACGTTGTTAACCATCATGCCGCAGGAACCACAAATCGCCATACGGCAGGACCAGCGGTAGCTCAGGTCCGGTGCCAGGTTGTCTTTGATGTAGCCCAGCGCATCCAGTAATGAGGTAGTTGCGTCATAAGGCACTTCATAGAATGCGCTATGCGGTGCGGTATCGACTTCCGGGTTATAGCGCACCACCTCAATTTTCAGGTTTTTCATCTCAGCCATTCGCCTTCTCCTTCTTATTGGCTGCTTCCGCCTTATCGGCTGCATCCGCTTCGCCACCGTAAACGCGTTTAGCTGGCGGCAGCGTAGTAATCTTCACGTCGCTGTACTCCAGGCGAGTCGTGCCATCAGCATCGCGGAAGGCGAGGGTGTGTTTGAGGAAGTTGACGTCGTCACGCTCGGTGCAACCTTCGTCCAGACGCTGGTGTGCGCCGCGGGACTCTTTACGTGCCATTGCGGAGTGCGCCATACATTCAGCAACGTTCAGACCGTGGCCCAGTTCAATGGTGTAGAGCAGGTCGGTGTTGAACACGCTGGAAGTGTCGGTGATGCGCACGCGCTTGAAGCGTTCCTGCAGTTCTGCCAGCTTGTCGATGGTTTTCTGCATCAGTTCCGGCGTACGGTAGATACCGCAACCTTCTTCCATTGCCAGGCCCATTTCGTCGCGGATCTTCGCCCAGTTTTCGCCGCCATCCTGGTTAACCAGATCTTTCAGACGTTGTTCAACGCCAGCTGCCTGCGCTTCAATTGCCGCTTCGTTGCCATTACCGGCAGTTGCTGCACGCTCTGTCGCTTGTTCACCGGCCAGACGGCCGAAGACCACCAGTTCCGCCAGGGAGTTGGAGCCCAGACGGTTTGCACCGTGCAGACCAACAGAGGAACATTCACCCACGGCGAACAGACCTTTAATGCGGGTTTCACAGTTCTGATCGGTTTCGATACCGCCCATGGTGTAGTGTGCGGTCGGACGTACCGGAATCGGTTCTTTAACCGGATCGACGCCAACGTACGCTTTCGCCAGTTCGCAGATGAACGGCAGACGTTCATGCAGTTTTTTCTCGCCGAGGTGACGCAGGTCGAGATAAACCACATCACCACGCGGCGTGGAGATGGTGTTGCCTTTACGCCATTCGTGCCAGAAGGCCTGAGAAACTTTGTCGCGTGGACCCAGTTCCATATATTTGTTTTTCGGCTCGCCCAGCGGAGTTTCCGGGCCCATGCCGTAATCTTGCAGATAACGGTAGCCATTTTTGTTGACCAGAATACCGCCTTCACCACGGCAGCCTTCGGTCATCAGGATACCGGAACCTGGCAGACCGGTTGGGTGATACTGAACGAATTCCATGTCACGCAGCGGAACGCCGTGGCTTAGCGCCATACCCATACCGTCACCGGTAACGATGCCGCCGTTGGTGTTGTAACGATAAACGCGACCCGCACCGCCGGTAGCCATAACGACCGCGTTAGCACGGATCTGCACCAGCGTGCCTTCCATCATGTTCATTGCTACCAGGCCGCGAACATGACCATCATCAACCAGAATATCCAGCACGAAATGTTCGTCAAAACGCTGGATCTGCGGGAATTGCAGAGAGGTCTGGAACAGCGTGTGCAGCATATGGAAGCCGGTCTTATCGGCGGCGAACCAGGTACGCTCGATTTTCATGCCGCCGAAGCGACGTACGTTGACGCTACCATCCGGGCGACGGCTCCATGGGCACCCCCACAGTTCCAGTTGGGTCATTTCGGTTGGGCAGTGGTGGACGAAATAATCCACGACATCCTGCTCACACAACCAGTCGCCACCCGCTACTGTATCGTGAAAGTGATATTCGAAGCTGTCATGATCCTGCGCGACAGCGGCGGAGCCCCCTTCTGCAGCAACGGTATGGCTACGCATCGGGTATACTTTTGAGATTAGTGCGATTTTTGCATTTGGATTTGCCTGCGCGGCAGCAATTGCAGCACGTAATCCCGCGCCACCGGCGCCTACAATGGCAAGATCGGCTTGAAAGGTTTGCACGACATTCCTCCAGATTGTTTTTATCCCACAGCCCCGTACTTCAGGGTAAGTGCCTGAAAGTTACGGTCTGCGAACGCTATTCCACTGCTCCTTTATAGGTACAACAGTATAGTCTGATGGATAAGTCTGAAATTTGACGAGATCGATTTTTTTAGTGCGCAAGAGGGCTAAATTATCACTGAAGATGATTAATTTAATTACTAAACCATCAGATCGTGCTTTTTTTAGTCACTGCCCACCGCTGTTTGATTCCTGCGTAAAATTTGTCTCGCCGTCGCGTTGCGAGTAGACTTCGTGCCCTTGTCAAAAACTGGAGATTTAACTATGAGCGAAACGGCATCCTGGCAGCCGAGCGCATCCATTCCTAACTTATTAAAACGCGCGGCGATTATGGCGGAGATCCGTCGTTTCTTTGCCGATCGTGGAGTGCTGGAGGTGGAGACGCCTTGTATGAGCCAGGCGACGGTAACCGATATTCATTTGGTCCCGTTTGAGACACGTTTCGTTGGCCCCGGGCATTCGCAGGGGATGAATCTCTGGTTAATGACCAGCCCGGAATACCATATGAAACGCCTGCTGGTTGCCGGTTGTGGGCCGGTATTCCAGCTGTGCCGCAGCTTCCGTAATGAAGAGATGGGGCGTTATCACAACCCTGAGTTCACTATGCTGGAGTGGTATCGACCGCACTATGATATGTACCGGTTGATGAACGAGGTGGACGATCTCTTACAACAGGTGCTGGACTGCCCGGCAGCAGAAAGCCTTTCTTATCAACAAGCTTTCTTGCGTTATCTGGAAATTGACCCGCTCTCTGCCGACAAAACGCAACTGCGGGAAGTCGCAGCGAAACTGGATTTGAGCAATGTTGCTGATACCGAAGAAGACCGCGACACGCTGCTACAATTGCTGTTTACCTTTGGAGTAGAGCCAAATATTGGCAAAGAAAAACCGACCTTTGTGTACCACTTTCCAGCCAGCCAGGCATCACTGGCGCAAATCAGTACCGAAGATCATCGGGTCGCTGAACGCTTTGAGGTTTATTATAAAGGTATTGAGCTGGCGAATGGTTTCCATGAATTGACGGATGCCCGTGAGCAGCAACAACGCTTTGAACAAGATAACCGTAAGCGCGCGGCGCGCGGTTTGCCGCAGCACCCCATTGACCAGAATCTGATTGAAGCCTTGAAAGTCGGTATGCCTGACTGTTCCGGCGTGGCATTAGGTGTTGATCGTCTGGTGATGTTGGCGCTGGGCGCGGAGACACTGGCTGAAGTCATCGCCTTTAGCGTTGACCGGGCATAATTCTGAAAAATTACTGAATTAACAGCGAAGAATGGCGTGATAAGCGCCATTCTGTAGCATATGTTTTCATTTTTCCGTTAAAGGCCACAATTTAAGACTGGATATTTGATATCATCCAGGTATCAATTCTGTATTGGTTTTTACGCTGCCTGCTCAATGTTGCGCAGTGCAGTTCAGTGGGCACGTGTTATACACGCGCTGAAATGAAGGATGGTTTCATGCCTCACACGATAAAAAAGATGAGTCTGATAGGACTCATATTGATGATCTTTACTTCCGTATTTGGATTTGCCAATAGCCCATCGGCTTATTACTTAATGGGTTATAGTGCGATTCCCTTTTATATATTTTCTGCATTGTTATTCTTTATTCCATTCGCCTTAATGATGGCTGAAATGGGAGCTGCTTATCGCAAAGAAGAAGGCGGTATCTATTCCTGGATGAATAATAGTGTCGGACCACGTTTTGCCTTCATTGGTACGTTTATGTGGTTTTCCTCTTATATCATCTGGATGGTGAGTACCTCCGCGAAAGTTTGGGTACCGTTCTCAACATTCCTCTATGGTAGCGACATGACCCAGCACTGGCGTATTGCCGGACTGGAGCCTACGCAGGTGGTTGGTCTGCTGGCAGTGGCATGGATGATTCTGGTCACCGTCGTTGCTTCTAAGGGGATTAATAAAATTGCCCGCATTACTGCGGTGGGCGGTATTGCAGTAATGTGTCTGAATTTAGTATTGCTGTTAGTAAGCATTACTATTTTGTTATTAAATGGTGGGCATTTCGCGCAGGATATTAATTTCCTTGCATCACCGAACCCGGGTTATCAGTCCGGTCTGGCAATGCTATCGTTTGTGGTATTTGCCATTTTTGCCTATGGCGGAATTGAAGCGGTTGGTGGTCTGGTCGATAAAACGGAAAATCCAGAAAAGAACTTTGCCAAAGGTATTGTTTTTGCCGCTATTGTTATTTCAATCGGTTATTCGCTGGCAATATTTTTATGGGGCGTCAGCACAAACTGGCAGCAGGTATTAAGTAATGGTTCCGTTAACCTCGGCAATATTACCTATGTGCTGATGAAGAGCCTTGGGATGACGCTGGGTAATGCACTGCATTTGTCACCTGAAGCGTCATTGTCGCTGGGCGTATGGTTTGCGCGTATTACTGGACTTTCGATGTTCCTCGCCTATACCGGTGCGTTCTTTACGCTTTGCTATTCACCGTTGAAAGCCATCATCCAGGGGACGCCGAAAGCATTGTGGCCGGAACCGATGACGCGCCTGAATGCGATGGGGATGCCGTCTATCGCCATGTGGATGCAGTGCGGGTTGGTTACTGTCTTCATCCTGCTGGTTTCGTTTGGTGGCGGTACCGCATCGGCGTTCTTTAACAAGCTGACGCTGATGGCGAACGTGTCTATGACGCTTCCTTACCTGTTCCTCGCGCTGGCTTTCCCATTCTTTAAAGCACGTCAGGATCTCGACAGACCATTTGTGATTTTCAAAACGCGTATGTCGGCAATGATCGCGACGGTGGTTGTCGTACTGGTGGTGACATTTGCGAACGTCTTCACCATCATTCAACCTGTGGTTGAAGCTGGAGACTGGGACAGCACATTGTGGATGATTGGCGGCCCTGTCTTCTTCTCGCTGTTAGCGATGGCGATTTACCAGAACTATTGCAGCAGAGTGGCAAAAAATCCGCAGTGGGCGGTGGAATAACCCGATGCCCTATCGTCTACCTGACGATAGGGCGTAAAGACAGGAAATGTTATGGATGACACCAGCCGGGACCCGGCAATAACCGAAGATGAAATCAGGGCGCTGCAATTTTCTGCCGGGGATGTAGCGGAAATAGAGCAGACGATTCTCTCTTTTGTCGATGCCTGCCACACCCGTAAAGTGGCGATGGTGGTGGGTAGCACCATTAACACCCTCAAAGATCGCGATGGTAAACGGTGGGGAAACCTGCCGGATATTTATTGCGCTTATCTTATCCGATGTCTGGTTTTTCGCGGGGAATTAGTGGGATACGGCGATTTGTTTCGTATGCGCTATAGCGAAATTAAGCGACCGGTTACCTTATGAGTGCGCGCATGTTTGTCTTATGCTGCATCTGGTTTATTGTGGCGTTCCTCTGGATAACCATCACTTCCGCGCTGGACAAAGAGTGGATGATTGATGGACGCGGGATTAACAACGTCTGCGATGTGTTGATGTATCTCGAAGAAGACGATACCCGTGATGTTGGTGTGATAATGACGTTACCGCTCTTTTTCCCTTTTCTCTGGTTCGCTTTGTGGCGAAAAAAACGCGGCTGGTTTATGTACGCCACCGCGCTGGCTATTTTCGGCTACTGGCTGTGGCAGTTTTTTCTGCGCTATCAGTTTTGTTTGTGAGCCGGATTGGTTCATCCGGCACACAAACTTACAAACTTCCCGCCTGACGACCTTTGCCCGCAGACGTCAGCGTTCTCCCCGTTTGTTTACCGTTGAGGCTTTCCAGACGCATCTGGAAGGGCGGGAATGGCATATCGATACCGTGGGCATGGAAGCCAGCCAGAATCAGCTGGTGGATCTCATGGCGTAGCGGCATACGGTGACCCATCTCAGCGGCGTAAATACGCAGCTCGAAAATCTGAATCCCCTGTTGCAGATCCACCAGGAAGACTTCCGGTGCCGGGTTGTCGATCACCAGCGAGCAGCGACGCGCTGCGGTGAGCAGGATTTCCGTCACTTCTTCGCTATTGGCATCGGCAGGGGCCGGTATCGTCAACACCACGCGCGTGACCGAGTCAGAGAGCGACCAGTTGATAAACTGCTCGGTAATAAACGCCTTGTTCGGCACGATTATCTCTTTACGGTCCCAGTCGCTGATGGTGGTGGCGCGGGTGTTAATTTTCGTCACGCTACCGGTGAGATCGCGAATTGTCACCGTATCGCCAATGCGAATCGGTTTTTCGAACAGGATAATCAGACCAGAGATAAAGTTGGCGAAAATTTCCTGCAAACCAAAACCGAGACCAACACCGAGCGCGGCAACCAGCCACTGCAATTTCGACCACTCAATACCAATCATTGAGAAGCCGACCAGCCCGCCAATCAGCATCAGCAGATATTTGGTGATGGTGGTGATGGCGTAACCCGTACCCGGCGTTAAATCCAGGTGCTGCAAAATCGCCAGTTCCAGCAGCGCGGGTAGGTTGCGCACCAGCTGCGTGGTGATGATAAATACCAGAATGGCAATTAGCACTGCACCGAGGGTAATCGGCTCCAGGCTTTCTACGCCCTGTACAGTGGAAGTGACATCCCACAGAGAAATATTTTCGAGGAAGCCGAAAGCGGAATGGATTTCTGACCACAGCACAATGACCGAAAGCAGGGCGATCAACATCAAAATTGAGCGCACCAGCCGCAAGGATTGCGCACTGATGGCATCGAGATCGACTTCGCTTTCATCGACTTCAATTGCCCCTTCCGGGCTACTGTGATGATGCGCTTCCTCTTCGCCACGCGCGCGTTGCGCTAACATCTCTGCCCGGCGATGCTTCGCCCGGTCAAACGCCAGCCTGCGACGCTGGATCAGCATCCAGCGGCGGATAACGTGATAAACCACCAGTAGCAGGAACCAGATGGCAACCGAGGTTTCAAGCCTCGCTAACAGCGCCTGTGCCGTTGCCAGATAACCCACAGCCGACGCCAGAATGGCAACCAACGGCGCGCCAATCATCATGTTCCACAGCATATGGTTGGTAATGTTGTCGCCGCTGCCCTCTTTGTTGAGATACAGTGGGATCCCGGCCTTTTTCAGGCTGAGGGTGACCACCGCCAGCGCACCGCAAATGAGGATAAAGCAAAGCCGTCCCAGCGAACCGGAGAATTCACGGTCGTCGAGGTTATCGAACATCATCAGCGCCATAATCAGCGGCACAATAAGCCCGATGCTCATCAGGTAGTAGCGCATCCCACGGGAAACACGTTCGCGCGGCCAGCCAAAATGAGCGATAAACAAGCCGTTCGGGCGGGCAAAGGTGGCGCAAATCATCACTACCCACAGCAGCGGCACGGTGGCCGTTACACCATCGCCAATCGCGACCGCCAGCGGATAAGGCCACGCCTCGCGCAAGCCGTAACCCAGCGTCATCCACAGCACCGGTAACGGTGACGCGACGAGAATCGACCAGAAAAGAGTGCGCAACGTCAGCCAGAAGTGATCCTGAGTCACTTTGCCAACTTTCGCCGCCGAACGTTCAAGAAAACGGGTGAAATAGCGGCGCGAGTAAATACTGCAACCGACCAGAATCAACGCGCCAAACAGCGGCAAAATTGTCTCTTTGCTGGTCAGCATCATCACACTGGCTTTGCCCAACTGACTGAAGGTGTCCAGCGAAATGAGACGACGCAGATCCTGGGCGATTTCCAGCGGCCAGGCGATGGTCATCGGGCGCACGTCAGAGGTCCAGAACAGATAGCGGTGCGTTGCTTCGTTCACCTCTTTCAGCGCATCCTCCAGTTGCCCGTTGGAGACTTTCAGCTTGGTCAGTTCCAATAGTAGCGTGTCGCCACCCTGCAACAATGAGTTCAGCAACTCACGCTGAGTGCGCAGTTGTGCTTCCAGAATACGGTTTTGCTCGGCAGTCAGCGGCTGACCGTCGGCCTGATGAATTTGCCGTAGCAGCGGCTGTTTATTAAGCAGATCCTCATAACGTAACCGTTGCACACGCAACTGCGCCATTTCGGTATCAAGCTGTTGTGGTTTCGGCATTTCCGGCAGCCGTGCCACCTGCGCCCGCAGCGCTTCGCCGAGCAGATTGGACGATCCCAGCCATTGCGACTGTTCACGCAGCGTATTCAACGCCTGCCGGACCTGTAACGTCTGGCTGGCAGCCTGACGCTGTTGCGAGGCAACGAGATCCATCCGCTGCGCCTGTTGATTCAAAGCCGCCGATAGTTCGCGGTTAATTTTGAATTGCGCGACGATATCTTTCGGCAAATCGGCGCTGTTTTCTGCCAGCAATTCGGTACTTTCCAGCGCCCGCTCCGCCTCAAGCTGACGTTGGCTGTTTAATTGATTACGCAAGGCCTGCAAATACGCATCCAGTTGCTGGCTCTCTTTTTCCGCCAGCTCTGAGCGTAAGCGCGCTAATTCCTGGCGGTTATTGGCAGACAGCTGCGCCAGCTCCAGTTCATCAACGAGCGCCTTAAGACGTGCAGAGTCAGACTGCAACGCGAAATTTTGTGCCTGATTGAGCGGAGTATTGCCGGTAAGCGTTCCCAGGCGGCGCTCGATCTCATTTAACTGACGGCGGGCGTCGGTTTGCTGTTGCGGCAGTTGATTCAGCGAATCGGCAATCTCGCGGGCGCGCTCCTGCTCTTGCTGGGCCTGACGGCTTTTATCCAGCAACTGGCTGCTGACCTGGAGAATTTCCTGATTCAGCGCGTCGGTAGACATTCCCGGCGACACGCTGCGCGGCTCGTCACGCATGTTGTTTAATTGTGCGCGCAGAGTAGCGGAGAGTTTCGGATAATTATCGATAACTTGCTGATATTGTTTGATGCGCTCAAGGGAACCTTTTCGTTCCTCAAGCGCATTTAAGGCAGACTGGAGCGCCTCTACGACTTCCGGCTGTGCGGGTTTCGCCGCTTTTGCCTGCTCCAGTTCCTGAGTGATTTGTTTGCTATCGGGGGCCGTCGCGGCGTACGCCCCCCAACTGAGGCACCAGGCCATCAGAAAAGTGATAATCAGGCGCACGTCAGCGTTTCCTTTGATGGATTAGACCTGGTCTTTTTTGTCGTCAACCAATGGGCTGGCGTCGTGTTCTGCTTCGATCTCTTCAGCAGGAAGCGGGGCAGGTTCAGCGTCTGGCGTAACAAAGGTTTCGGTAGATACTGCCAGCGGCTGGCCAATTTTCGTGACAGACAGGCTTTCCAGTTGCTCAACCAGATTCACTTTACCCGGTGCAAACAGGTTGATAACGGTGGAACCGAGTTTAAAGCGACCCATTTCCTGGCCTTTCAGCAGTGCCACAGAACCGTCGTTTTCCCCGGCAGGCCAGGTCCAGCGCTTGATGATACCTTCGCGCGGCGGCGTAATGGTGCCCGCCCAGACCGTCTCAATGCTGCCAACAATCGTCGCTCCGACCAGAATCTGCGCCATTGGGCCAAATTCGGTATCGAAAAGGCAAATCACGCGTTCGTTACGGGCAAACAGATTCGGCACGTTCTGAGCCGTGAGATGGTTAACGGAGAAGAGATCGCCCGGCACGTAGATCATCTCACGCAGAATACCGTTGCACGGCATGTGTACGCGGTGGTAGTCACGCGGGGAGAGGTAAGTGGTCACAAACGTACCGTTGCGGAACAGGTCCGCCATCAGATAGTTGCCTGCCAGCAGGGCTTCGAGGCTGTAGTTGTGGCCTTTGGCTTGCAGGATTTTATCTTCTTCGATTTTACCCAACTGGCTGATAACGCCATCGGCAGGCATGACCAGTACATTCGGATCGGTATCGATTGGGCGTACTTCGTCACGCAGCGGACGGACAAAGAATTCGTTAAAGGTGCGGTAGCTGGCGGTGTCCGGCTTTTGCGCCTCTTTCATGTCGACCTTGTAGTATTTAACGAACAGATCGATAACCAGTTTTGTCAGCCATCCTGCCCGCTTGCTTGCGCCCCAACCCGCCAGGCGAGTAAGCCATAGTTTCGGCAGAATGTACTGTAGCGAAAGTTTAAATGAATTTAACAAGGTAGCCTCCAGGCCATTGTTTTGTCGTTCCTGATCCGGCCTACATGCCGGATCCTGAAAAAAAGGGGACGATTCTAACGACGGTTAGCTTAATTGTCAGTCATCCGTATCAGAAAAGTTTTTACGCGTTTTTACCTGCGCCATGCTTTCCAGAATACGGTGATAGTTTTCGAAACGGGTTTCCGCGATTTTCCCTTCCTCAACCGCTTCCCGGATAGCGCAGCCCGGATCGGTATCGTGTTTGCAATCGCGATATTTACACAGACCTAAATAGTCATGGAATTCGACAAAGCCCTGAGTGATTTGTTCCGGCTCCAGGTGCCAGAGGCCGAACTCACGCACTCCTGGGGAGTCAATCACATCACCGCCGTGCGGGAAGTGATACAGCCGAGCGGCGGTCGTGGTGTGCTGACCGAGCCCCGAGTTGTCAGAGATATCGTTGGTCAGGATCTCTTTTTGCAGCCCCAGCAACGCATTCAGCAGGCTGGATTTGCCGACGCCAGACTGCCCGGCAAAAATGCTGATGCGCCCGGTCAACGCCTCTTCCAGCGGTTTTAGCCCATCCTGAGTATGGCTGGAAACCATCAATACGCGATAACCGATATTGCGGTAGATATCCATCTGCTCGTTGACGAACGCCATGCCTTCGTCGTCCAGCAGGTCTATCTTGTTGAGCACAATAATCGGCTCAATCTGCAAGGTTTCGCAGGCCACCAGGTAACGGTCGATAATATTGAGCGACAGCTCCGGCAAAATGGCGGAGACAATGACAATCTGGTCGATGTTGGCGGCAATAGGTTTTACGCCGTCGTAGAAATCCGGACGCGTCAACACCGAGGTACGCTCATGCACCGCTTCCACGATCCCTTTGACATTTACGCCTTCCGCCGCCGGTTTACCCGGACGCCAGACTACGCGGTCGCCGGTTACCAGCGAACGGATGGTACGGCGAATATTGCAGCGGTGAACGTCGCCATCGGCGGATTCCACATCAGCGTGCATACCAAAGCGGCTGATGACGATACCTTCATCAGGCTCGCCAAACAGATTGTCGTCGTAGTCGGGCTTCTCCTTAGACGTTTTAAGACGACGCTGGTGATTGGCGTTCACGCGGCGCTGCTGGCCTTTGGAGAGTTTATTTTTACTCAATCGTACAGACTCCTGGTCGCCCCTGATGGGCAAAACATCTATGATACACGCAATTGTGGATCAATATAGTCACTGTGAATGGGTGGAAAATAGCATGAGTGCCAATGAAAACAACCTGATTTGGATCGATCTTGAGATGACCGGTCTGGATCCCGAGCGCGATCGCATTATTGAGATTGCCACGCTGGTGACCGATGCCAACCTGAATATTCTGGCAGAAGGGCCGACCATTGCAGTACACCAGTCTGATGAACAGCTGGCGCTGATGGATGACTGGAACGTGCGCACCCATACCGCCAGCGGGCTGGTAGAGCGCGTGAAAGCGAGCACGATGGGCGATCGGGAAGCTGAACTGGCAACGCTCGAATTTTTAAAACAGTGGGTGCCTGCGGGAAAATCGCCGATTTGCGGTAACAGCATCGGTCAGGACCGTCGTTTCCTGTTTAAATACATGCCGGAGCTGGAAGCCTACTTCCACTACCGTTATCTCGATGTCAGCACCCTGAAAGAGCTGGCGCGCCGCTGGAAGCCGGAAATTCTGGATGGTTTTACCAAGCAGGGGACGCATCAGGCGATGGATGATATCCGTGAATCGGTGGCGGAGCTGGCTTACTACCGCGAGCATTTTATCAAGCTGTAAAATTTTTCCTGGTCACGTAAGCGCCGGAATCCACTTGCGGCGGCGTGATTTTGACGCTAAATTGAACGTCTTGCTGATAATTTCAGCACTTGAGATAAAAACGCAAAAAAAACTTTTTTGGGGGGTTGCAGAGGGAAAGATTTCTCGTATAATGCGCCTCCCGTAACGACGCAGAAATGCGAAAATTACGAAAGCAAAATTAAGTAGTACGCGGGAATAGCTCAGTTGGTAGAGCACGACCTTGCCAAGGTCGGGGTCGCGAGTTCGAGTCTCGTTTCCCGCTCCAA
>NZ_JAVUPQ010000015.1:0-80395 GCF_032029835.1 Escherichia sp. AM3
GGCTACGTAGCTCAGTTGGTTAGAGCACATCACTCATAATGATGGGGTCACAGGTTCGAATCCCGTCGTAGCCACCAAATTCTGAATGTGTCGAATATGTTCGGCAAATTCAAAACCAATTTGTTGGGGTATCGCCAAGCGGTAAGGCACCGGATTCTGATTCCGGCATTCCGAGGTTCGAATCCTCGTACCCCAGCCAATTTATTCAAGACGCTTACCTTGTAAGTGCACCCAGTTGGGGTATCGCCAAGCGGTAAGGCACCGGATTCTGATTCCGGCATTCCGAGGTTCGAATCCTCGTACCCCAGCCACATTAAAAAAGCTCGCTTCGGCGAGCTTTTTGCTTTTCTGCGTTCATTCAATGTCGAATGCGATGTTGACACGTCTTATCCTTCAATGTCGGATGCGACGCTGCCGCGTCTTATCCGACCTACGGTTGGCACGCATCCGGCAATGTTGTAAGGCTACAACCCTAACGCATATTTCAGCGCCTGACGTTTCAACACGCCAGCACGCTCCGCCGCCATTAACCCGAGATTACGCATAAAACGCAGTGGTGGCAGATTATTGCTGAATCCGGCATAAAACAGATCCATACCGCTTTGCATAATGAAGTTATCCGCCATGCGCCGCATCTGGTAACGCTTGAGGACAGGATAACTGGCCCACGCTTCGCCGTAGCTGCGGGCGTTGACCAGAACATCAATCAGGGCATCGACATCACGATAACCAAGATTCACTCCCTGCCCCGCCAGCGGATGGATGGTATGCGCGGCATCGCCCACCAGCGCAAGCCCTGGCTGCACGTACTGCAACGCATGGCGACGCGTCAGCGGAAACGCACCAGCGGCAAGCGGTGTAACGTAACCCAGACGCGACGGGAAATGCTTCGCGATTTCCGCCTGGAGCTGTGCCATATTCATATTCTGCAACTGGCGAATACGCGCCGGAGAGTCATACCACACCAGCGATGCCCAGTTATCAAACAACGGCAGAAACGCACGCGGTCCGTCCGGAGTAAATTGCTGCCAGGTGCTGTCGCCGGGATCGTTCTCGCACTGGACGCTAATCAACATGCACGACTGCGCATACTGCCATGCATGAACGCCAATTCCCGCCATCTGCCGCACCTGCGAATTTGCGCCGTCGGCACCAATCACCAGCTTCGCGCGAATCACTTCACCGCCTTTCAGCTCCAGCTCCTGAAGATCATCATGGCGATGCAGCGCAATCAGCGAGCCTGGCACACGTAACGTTACTTTCGGATGCGCTTCCAGCGCCTGCCACAACGCCTGTTGCAGGACAGTGTTTTCCACCATATAGCCAAGCAGCGGTAGCTTAAGTTCAGCGGCGTCAAACACCACATGCGCCGTTTCCCACTCCCACGTTTCCAGTCTGCGGTAAGGATGGCAACGCATAGCCTGTACTGCATCCCAGACCCCTAACCCTTTAAGCAATGATACCGAAGCCGCGCTGATCGCCGAGATCCGCACGTCCGGTTGGCTATCAGCGACAAACGGCGCTGGTTCTGCGTGCTCGATCACCGTTACCGCAAATCCGTGCTGTGCCAGCCCCAGCGCCAGTGCGCCGCCGACCATTCCTCCGCCGACAATGGCAATTTCCGTTGGTTGATTTGTCATGGTCAATCATCCTGTTAGCAATATGCTTTAAGTTTACAGGATTTTTACCCCTAAGGGCTGATAACGCTCATACTGGTCACAACGGCAGCAAAGCATTACACTATGCGCCCTGCATTCCTGGCTACTATTTCGCAAGAGCAAGTCGATGACCAAAAAACTCCATATTAAAACCTGGGGCTGTCAGATGAACGAGTACGATTCATCGAAGATGGCCGATCTGCTGGATGCCACCCACGGCTATCAACTGACCGACGTGGCGGAAGAAGCGGATGTGCTGCTGCTGAACACCTGCTCAATCCGCGAGAAGGCTCAGGAAAAAGTCTTCCATCAGTTGGGCCGCTGGAAACTGTTAAAAGAGAAGAATCCAGACCTGATTATCGGCGTCGGTGGCTGCGTGGCATCGCAAGAAGGCGAGCACATTCGCCAGCGCGCCCACTATGTCGATATTATTTTTGGGCCGCAAACGCTGCACCGTCTGCCGGAGATGATCAACTCCGTGCGTGGCGACCGCAGCCCGGTTGTAGATATCAGCTTCCCGGAAATCGAGAAGTTTGACCGTCTACCGGAACCGCGCGCCGAAGGGCCGACCGCGTTTGTCTCCATCATGGAAGGCTGCAATAAATATTGCACCTACTGCGTGGTGCCTTACACCCGTGGTGAAGAGGTAAGCCGTCCGTCCGACGATATTCTGTTTGAGATTGCCCAGCTTGCGGCTCAGGGCGTGCGTGAAGTCAACCTGCTCGGTCAGAACGTGAACGCCTGGCGTGGTGAAAACTACGACGGCACCACCGGATCGTTTGCCGATCTGTTGCGTCTGGTTGCTGCGATCGACGGGATCGATCGTATTCGCTTTACCACCAGCCATCCGATCGAATTCACCGACGATATCATCGAAGTGTACCGCGACACGCCGGAGCTGGTGAGCTTCCTGCATCTGCCGGTACAGAGCGGTTCCGATCGCATTCTGAACCTGATGGGCCGTACTCATACGGCACTGGAGTACAAAGCGATCATCCGTAAACTGCGTGCGGCGCGTCCAGATATTCAGATCAGTTCTGATTTCATCGTTGGCTTCCCTGGCGAAACCACCGAAGACTTCGAGAAAACGATGAAGCTGATTGCCGACGTCAATTTCGACATGAGCTACAGCTTTATCTTCTCTGCACGTCCGGGTACACCAGCCGCCGATATGGTTGATGATGTTCCGGAAGAAGAGAAGAAGCAACGTCTGTATATTCTGCAAGAACGTATCAATCAGCAAGCGATGGCATGGAGCCGCCGGATGCTCGGCACCACCCAGCGTATTCTGGTAGAAGGGACTTCGCGTAAGAGCATCATGGAGCTTTCCGGGCGTACCGAAAATAACCGCGTGGTCAACTTCGAGGGCACACCGGATATGATCGGTAAATTCGTCGATGTAGAAATTACCGACGTCTACCCGAACTCTCTGCGCGGTAAAGTGGTGCGTACT
This sequence comes from Escherichia sp. AM3, assembly GCF_032029835.1. Classification (NCBI taxonomy): domain Bacteria; kingdom Pseudomonadati; phylum Pseudomonadota; class Gammaproteobacteria; order Enterobacterales; family Enterobacteriaceae; genus Escherichia; species Escherichia sp. AM3. The sequence goes on from NZ_JAVUPQ010000015.1 coordinate 3,112, forward strand.
GAAGATGAAATGGGTCTGCGCGTGGCAGAAACACCGGAATCGGTGATTGCCCGTACCCGCAAAGAAAACGACCTTGGCGTGGGTTATTATCAGCCGTAATTCTCAGGCCCGCCGTTCCGGTGGGCCTTGTTTTTTCTCTCTTTATCCCCATCTTTATCGCAATGCTTGCGCCTTTTTCCTGTGGCGTGAATAATTTCCTTATAGGCCGGTGAATGTTCAGCTTCCGGCGGCATACAGATAAGAGGAACGGTTTGAACATAGACACTCGCGAAATCACCCTGGAGCCAGCAGACAACGCGCGTCTGTTGAGCCTGTGCGGCCCGTTTGATGACAACATCAAGCAGCTCGAACGCCGTCTCGGCATCGAGATCAATCGCCGCGACAACCACTTTAAACTGACCGGCCGTCCGATTTGCGTCACCGCTGCGGCAGACATTCTGCGTAGCCTGTATGTCGATACAGCCCCGATGCGCGGTCAGATTCAGGATATCGAACCGGAACAGATCCACCTTGCGATTAAAGAAGCAAGGGTACTGGAGCAAAGCGCGGAGAGCGTGCCGGAGTACGGCAAAGCGGTCAATATCAAAACCAAACGCGGCGTAATTAAGCCGCGCACGCCAAACCAGGCGCAGTACATCGCCAATATTCTCGACCATGACATTACCTTCGGCGTTGGCCCGGCGGGTACGGGTAAAACCTACCTGGCAGTCGCTGCAGCAGTTGATGCCCTGGAGCGTCAGGAAATTCGCCGTATTCTGCTGACTCGTCCGGCGGTCGAAGCCGGTGAGAAACTGGGCTTCCTGCCTGGCGATTTAAGCCAGAAAGTAGACCCGTATCTGCGCCCACTGTACGACGCGCTGTTTGAAATGCTGGGCTTTGAGAAAGTCGAGAAACTGATTGAGCGCAACGTTATTGAAGTCGCGCCGCTGGCCTATATGCGTGGTCGTACGCTGAATGACGCCTTTATCATTCTCGATGAGAGCCAGAACACCACCATCGAACAGATGAAGATGTTCCTGACCCGTATCGGTTTTAACTCAAAAGCGGTTATCACCGGCGACGTCACACAGATCGACCTGCCGCGTAATACTAAATCAGGCTTACGTCATGCCATCGAAGTGCTGGCCGATGTCGAAGAGATCAGCTTTAACTTCTTCCACAGCGAAGACGTGGTTCGTCACCCGGTGGTGGCGCGTATCGTTAACGCCTATGAAGCCTGGGAAGAAGCCGAACAAAAACGTAAAGCGGCGCTGGCGGCAGAACGCAAGCGCGAAGAACAGGAACAAAAATGAGTCAGGTGATCCTCGATTTACAACTGGCATGTGAAGATAATTCCGGGTTACCGGAAGAGAGCCAGTTTCAGACATGGCTGAATGCGGTGATCCCGCAGTTTCAGGAAGAGTCGGAAGTGACTATTCGCGTGGTCGATACCGCCGAAAGCCACAGTCTGAATCTGACCTATCGCGGTAAGGATAAGCCGACCAACGTGCTCTCCTTCCCGTTTGAAGTGCCGCCTGGCATGGAGATGTCGCTACTGGGCGATCTGGTTATCTGCCGTCAGGTGGTTGAGAAGGAAGCTCAGGAGCAAGGCAAACCACTGGAGGCGCACTGGGCGCATATGGTGGTGCACGGCAGTCTGCATTTGTTAGGTTACGATCACATCGAAGATGACGAAGCAGAAGAAATGGAAGCCCTCGAAACAGAGATTATGCTTGCTCTGGGCTATGAGGATCCGTACATTGCCGAGAAAGAATAATTTGCCAGGCATTTGACTGGCAGACGTCCCCGCCGTTGGTGATTAACGACGGCGTTTTGATTAACTAACATGAGAACCCATACGACGCCATGAGCGACGACAATTCACACAGTAGTGACACGATAAGCAACAAGAAGGGATTTTTCTCCCTGTTACTCAGCCAACTTTTCCACGGTGAACCGAAAAACCGTGACGAACTGCTGGCGCTGATCCGTGATTCCGGGCAGAACGACCTTATCGACGAAGATACGCGCGATATGCTCGAAGGGGTGATGGACATCGCAGACCAACGCGTTCGCGACATCATGATCCCCCGCTCCCAGATGATTACCCTGAAACGCAACCAGACGCTGGACGAATGCCTTGATGTCATCATCGAGTCCGCCCACTCACGTTTCCCGGTGATTAGCGAAGACAAAGATCACATTGAAGGGATTCTGATGGCGAAAGACTTGCTGCCGTTTATGCGCAGCGATGCTGAAGCCTTCAGCATGGACAAAGTGTTACGTCAGGCGGTTGTCGTTCCTGAAAGTAAGCGCGTAGACCGGATGCTGAAAGAGTTTCGCTCTCAGCGTTACCACATGGCGATCGTTATTGACGAATTCGGTGGGGTTTCCGGTCTGGTGACCATTGAAGACATCCTGGAACTGATTGTTGGTGAGATTGAAGACGAGTATGACGAAGAAGATGATATCGACTTCCGTCAGCTGAGTCGTCATACCTGGACCGTGCGCGCACTGGCTTCCATTGAAGACTTCAACGAAGCGTTCGGCACCCACTTTAGCGATGAAGAAGTCGACACTATCGGTGGTCTGGTGATGCAGGCGTTTGGGCATCTTCCGGCGCGTGGCGAAACTATCGACATCGACGGTTACCAGTTCAAAGTGGCGATGGCCGATAGTCGGCGTATTATTCAGGTTCATGTCAAAATCCCGGATGACTCACCCCAGCCAAAGCTGGATGAATAAAACCGAAACTGGATAGATAACTACATGGCTTTTGCCTCATTAATTGAACGCCAGCGCATTCGCCTGCTGCTGGCGTTATTATTCGGTGCCTGCGGAACGCTGGCCTTCTCTCCTTACGACGTCTGGCCTGCGGCGATTATTTCGCTGATGGGGCTTCAGGCGTTGACCTTTAACCGTCGCCCACTCCAGTCTGCCGCTATTGGCTTTTGCTGGGGATTTGGCCTCTTTGGCAGCGGTATTAACTGGGTCTATGTCAGCATCGCGACCTTTGGCGGGATGCCTGGCCCGGTTAACATCTTCCTGGTGGTGCTGCTGGCGGCGTATTTGTCGCTGTATACCGGACTGTTTGCTGGCGTGCTGTCGCGTCTGTGGCCGAAAACCACCTGGCTGCGCGTGGCGATTGCTGCCCCTGCCCTCTGGCAAGTGACCGAGTTTCTGCGCGGTTGGGTACTGACCGGCTTCCCGTGGTTACAGTTCGGCTATAGCCAGATTGATGGCCCGTTAAAAGGGCTGGCACCGATAATGGGCGTGGAAGCCATTAACTTCCTGCTGATGATGGTTAGTGGCCTGCTGGCACTGGCGTTGGTCAAACGCAACTGGCGTCCGCTGGTGGTGGCCGTCGTGCTGTTTGCCCTACCCTTCCCGCTGCGTTACATCCAATGGTTTACCCCGCAACCGGAGAAAACCATTCAGGTTTCGATGGTTCAGGGCGATATCCCACAATCGCTGAAATGGGACGAAGGCCAGCTTCTTAATACGCTGAAGATTTACTACAACGCAACGGCACCGCTGATGGGCAAATCATCGTTGATTATCTGGCCGGAGTCGGCGATAACCGATCTGGAAATTAATCAGCAACCGTTCCTCAAAGCACTGGACGGTGAGTTGCGTGATAAAGGTAGCTCGCTGGTCACCGGGATTGTCGACGCGCGTCTCAATAAGCAGAACCGCTACGATACCTACAACACCATCATCACGCTGGGTAAAGGTGCACCGTACAGCTACGAATCAGCCGATCGCTATAACAAAAACCATCTGGTGCCGTTTGGCGAGTTTGTCCCGCTGGAGTCGATTCTGCGTCCGTTAGCACCGTTCTTTGATCTGCCGATGTCGTCGTTCAGCCGTGGGCCATATATCCAGCCGCCGCTGTCGGTAAATGGTATTGAGCTTACTGCGGCTATTTGCTACGAGATCATTCTCGGCGAGCAAGTGCGCGATAACTTCCGCCCGGATACCGACTACCTGCTGACTATCTCCAACGATGCATGGTTTGGTAAGTCTATTGGTCCATGGCAGCACTTCCAGATGGCGCGAATGCGTGCGCTGGAGCTGGCGCGCCCATTGCTGCGTAGCACCAACAACGGCATTACGGCGGTGATTGGCCCGCAGGGTGAGATTCAGGCGATGATCCCGCAGTTCACCCGCGAGGTGTTGACCACTAACGTGACGCCGACGACCGGACTCACACCGTACGCACGAACCGGCAACTGGCCGCTGTGGGTGCTGACGGCGCTGTTTGGTTTTGCCGCTGTGCTGATGAGTCTGCGAGCACGTAAACGTTGATGTGCCTGATGCGCTACGCTTATCAGGCCTACGCGATTTTTGCAATATGTTGAATTTACGTGATTTTGTAGGATAAAGCGTACTTTCTCAACACGCTGTGGGGCATGATTATCATGCCCCTTTTTCTTACGGTTCAGGGATACAAGCCACATTGCCATATTGGGGATGACGAATAACTGCCTGCGGATCAAGCGAGAGCGTCCTGTCCATTTGGATTAACCCGTTCTTCGCCATAACAAATATCTTTCTACCATCCGCCGAAAAACGAAGGTGATTAACGTAGCTGGCAGGATAAACGCCAACAATCTGCCCGACATTAATATTGAGCAGGATGACATAACCTTGCAAGCCATATGACACCAACGCTAAATACTGACCGTCCGGGCTAATACCCTCAACGGAATAAACGCTCCTGCTACACCATTGCGTCATAATGCTGGCTTGCTGATCCCCAACTCTTATACGTGAAATCCCCTGGCTGTCGGCAAAAATTACATCCCCGTTTTCAGGTCGAAAACGCATCGCCGATATCGTTCCACGCGCATCACCTGCGGGAAAGTCTTCTTTCTGATGCGTGATGGTATTGATGCGTACAATGTCACCTCTGACCATACCGGGTATCAACAATGTTTTTTCATCCGGGGAAAGTGCCATAACCCAGGCACCAGGTTTACCGCTCGTCCCCGTCCCGTCGTATTTCTCCAGCGGGATATCCGCCACATGCTGATAAGTCACCAGATCAATCGCTGACACACTATTACTGGTGCGATTCATCACCCAGGCTTTTTTGCCATCACGCGAGAGTATAAGGCTGTCAGGATGTGCACCGGTGGTAATCGACTGAATAATCTCCCCCGTCGCCACGTTAATGACCGATAACGCATTCGCTTCAAATGAAGTCGCATAAAGCAACTTTTCATCCGGGCTTAACGCCAGCGATCTGACGCCCTGATCTTTCCAGCCACCACAATGTTTGACTGACTTTTCTTTCGCTATGGGCGCTGTAAAGGTATGCAGGATTTTCTTTTGTCCGAGGTCGAACACAACAATGCTGTTTGTGTTTTCAATAGCGGCATATAACGTATTACCATCCCGACTGATCGCCATATCATGGATATCGGCAATCTCAGCGAGCAAATCACCACTGGCCTGTTGACGACTTACCGGAGCGGGTAATGTTTCTTTGAGGGCGTTGCGTTCCTCCGCTAACTGTTGCTTTTTTGTCGTCGCTCTTGTTCAATCTCCTGCGGATAAAACGCTTCACGCAGGTTTTGCCTGACCTGTAAAACTGATTCATCAATCTGCTGCTGCGCAAGCCAGATAGCCCCGGTAAGAAGAAGACTGCCCGCAACAATAATCCCGCCTTCCGTAACAAGCCGGTTTTGCCCAGATAAACGCGCACTCAGCCAACCCAACGCGCCACCCGCAATCAGGCCGCCAATGTGACAAGCATTATCTATTCCTGTTTGCCGGGCACCATACAACAGTGTCAGCGCCACCATACCTAACAGAGAAAATACTCGCCGCTGATTTTTATGGTGCGTGCCCGTACCTGAAGCAAGCTGTGTTGCTATCGCAGCGCCAGCTATTCCCATAATTGCTCCGGATGCCCCAACGCTAATGACTATCTGCTCACTATCGCGTAACGCATAACAGGCGCTGATGAGCCCACCAAAGACGCCGGAGAATAACCAGATAATCAGGAGTCGCCATTTCCCCAGTATCCGTTCCGCCACTGCCCCCACCACCAGGAATGCAAACATATTCATCAGCAGATGAGAAACACTGCTGTGCAGAAAGACACTGCTCAATAAACGCCAGGGTTCACCCGACAACGTGAGAGAAGCAACGTTAGCGCCGAGATGGATAAGTGCGGATTGATCGACTTCTTCATAACTCATCCATTGTGCGAGGTAACAAAATATCCCAACACAGAGCGCAAAAAGGATAAGGGTTATTGCGGGTAATTGAACATTTAACGGCTTAACCGAAGATGCAGACATAAGATGATTCTTCCTTGAAAAGACAGGTAAAAAGCAATTTTCCCGTGTGCAGTTATCATCCCGGCAAACGTCCCATACCGAAAAGTTAACCCTGTCCGAAATATGACTTTTTCAGCCTGAAATTACAATCGTAATTAATTCACTTCTAAGTATTTTTTGGCATGTAAGTTGCTTTATTTACTGTGTAAGCAATGAAATCAACCGCGACGCAACCGGGTTGCACCACCACAAATCAGCGGTAGCACCAAAAAGGTGCGGTTTAAGAATTTTGCTTCGGAATGGTGCGGCGCATCTCGCAAAAACAAACAATAAAACAGCAATATCTTTACATTTAGCCAAACTAAATGTTACCTAACAGGCACAACACTGCACAATAAAGTTGCAGACGATAACAACACAAACACTCACAACGGGTATCCATGCGTTCTTAACGCAGAAGATAAAGGAGTTGGATATGCAATTACGTAAACCTGCCACAGCAATCCTCGCCCTGGCGCTTTCCGCAGGACTGGCACAGGCAGATGACGCCGCCCCGGTAGCGGGCAGTACGCTGGACAAAATCGCCAAAAACGGCGTGATTGTCGTCGGTCACCGTGAATCTTCAGTACCTTTCTCTTATTACGACAATCAGCAAAAAGTGGTGGGTTACTCGCAGGATTACTCCAACGCCATTGTTGAAGCAGTGAAAAAGAAACTCAACAAACCGGACTTGCAGGTAAAACTGATTCCGATTACCTCACAAAACCGTATTCCACTGCTGCAAAACGGCACTTTCGATTTTGAATGTGGTTCTACCACCAACAACGTCGAACGCCAAAAACAGGCGGCTTTCTCTGATACTATTTTCGTGGTCGGTACGCGCCTGCTGACCAAAAAGGGCGGCGATATCAAAGATTTTGCCGACCTGAAAGGCAAAGCCGTAGTCGTCACTTCCGGCACTACTTCTGAAGTTTTGCTCAACAAACTGAATGAAGAGCAAAAAATGAATATGCGCATCATTAGCGCCAAAGATCACGGTGACTCTTTCCGTACCCTGGAAAGCGGTCGTGCCGTTGCCTTTATGATGGATGACGCTCTGCTGGCCGGTGAACGTGCGAAAGCGAAGAAACCAGACAACTGGGATATCGTCGGCAAGCCGCAGTCTCAGGAAGCCTACGGTTGCATGTTGCGTAAAGATGATCCGCAGTTCAAAAAGCTGATGGATGACACTATCGCTCAGGTGCAGACTTCCGGTGAAGCGGAAAAATGGTTTGATAAATGGTTCAAAAATCCAATTCCGCCGAAAAACCTGAACATGAATTTCGAACTGTCAGACGAAATGAAAGCACTGTTCAAAGAACCGAATGACAAAGCACTGAACTAATTACAAGAACCAGGGGCGGAAATTCTAGCCCTCTCGATTGTTACGTAGCACGGACAGACTATACGCCTGATGGTCGTTCCCCATCGGGCCTGAAAACCGCAATACGCTGGGTAACAATCTTCGAGGGTAGCAGTTAACGCTGCTACCCTCTTTTTTCTGGAGTAGATTTATGTCTATAGACTGGAACTGGGGTATTTTTTTACAACAAGCCCCGTTCGGCAACACCACCTATCTTGGTTGGATCTGGAGTGGTTTTCAGGTGACGATCGCTTTGTCGATCTGCGCCTGGATTATCGCTTTCCTCGTCGGTTCATTTTTCGGCATTTTACGTACCGTTCCAAACCGTTTTCTCTCCGGTCTGGGTACGTTGTATGTCGAACTGTTCCGCAACGTGCCGTTGATTGTGCAATTCTTTACCTGGTATCTGGTGATCCCGGAGCTGCTGCCGGAGAAAATCGGCATGTGGTTTAAGGCCGAGCTGGATCCCAATATTCAGTTTTTCCTTTCATCCATGCTCTGCCTGGGGCTGTTTACCGCCGCCCGTGTTTGCGAACAGGTACGCGCCGCTATTCAGTCGCTGCCGCGTGGGCAGAAGAATGCCGCGCTGGCGATGGGTCTGACGCTACCGCAGGCTTACCGCTACGTGCTGTTGCCTAACGCGTATCGCGTTATCGTCCCGCCAATGACTTCCGAGATGATGAACCTGGTGAAAAACTCCGCCATCGCCTCGACTATCGGTCTGGTGGATATGGCAGCGCAGGCGGGTAAATTGCTCGACTACTCGGCCCACGCCTGGGAGTCGTTTACCGCCATTACGCTTGCGTATGTGTTGATTAACGCTTTTATCATGCTGGTGATGACGCTGGTTGAACGTAAAGTTCGCCTGCCCGGCAACATGGGGGGCAAATAATGTACGAGTTTGACTGGAGTTCCATTGTTCCTTCCCTGCCATATCTGCTCGACGGGCTGGTGATCACCCTGAAAATCACCGTCACGGCAGTCGTGATTGGTATTTTGTGGGGTACCATGCTGGCGGTGATGCGCTTGTCCAGCTTCGCGCCTGTTTCGTGGTTTGCCAAAGCCTACGTTAACGTATTCCGCTCGATTCCTTTAGTCATGGTTTTGCTGTGGTTTTACTTGATTGTGCCGGGATTTCTGCAAAATGTGCTGGGATTATCGCCAAAAAATGATATTCGTTTAATTTCGGCGATGGTGGCGTTTTCGATGTTTGAAGCGGCCTACTATTCAGAGATTATCCGTGCCGGTATTCAAAGTATTTCTCGTGGTCAGTCGAGCGCCGCGCTGGCGTTGGGAATGACTCACTGGCAGTCGATGAAACTGATTATTCTGCCGCAGGCGTTCCGCGCGATGGTGCCGCTGCTGCTCACTCAGGGCATCGTACTGTTCCAGGATACCTCGCTGGTGTATGTGTTATCTCTGGCCGATTTCTTCCGTACCGCCTCAACCATTGGTGAGCGTGATGGTACGCAGGTTGAGATGATCCTGTTTGCCGGATTTGTTTATTTCGTTATTAGTCTTAGCGCGTCGTTGTTGGTCAGCTACTTGAAAAGAAGGACAGCATAATGATTACCCTGAAAAATGTTTCAAAATGGTATGGTCACTTTCAGGTGCTGACCGACTGCTCAACCGAAGTGAAAAAAGGCGAAGTGGTGGTGGTTTGCGGCCCGTCTGGTTCCGGCAAATCAACGCTGATTAAAACCGTCAACGGCCTCGAACCAGTGCAGCAAGGTGAAATCACCGTCGATGGTATCGTGGTTAATGACAAGAAAACCGATCTGGCAAAGCTGCGTTCCCGCGTCGGGATGGTATTCCAACATTTCGAGCTGTTCCCTCATCTGTCGATTATCGAAAACCTGACCCTGGCGCAGGTGAAAGTGCTTAAACGCGATAAAGCACCGGCTCGTGAAAAAGCATTGAAATTGCTGGAGCGCGTGGGACTTTCCGCACATGCCAATAAATTTCCGGCGCAGCTTTCCGGCGGCCAGCAGCAGCGTGTGGCGATCGCTCGCGCATTGTGTATGGATCCTATTGCCATGCTGTTCGACGAACCGACATCGGCGCTGGATCCGGAGATGATCAACGAAGTGCTGGACGTAATGGTCGAACTGGCGAACGAAGGAATGACCATGATGGTGGTGACCCACGAAATGGGCTTTGCCCGTAAAGTGGCGAATCGGGTGATCTTTATGGACGAGGGTAAAATTGTCGAAGACTCGCCGAAAGACGCTTTCTTCGATGATCCGAAATCGGACCGCGCAAAAGATTTCCTCGCGAAAATCCTGCATTAATCACTCTGGCGCGCATACCCAATTGCGCGCCATCTCACGCTTTATCGTTTCGCCCCTCGTATCTGTTACATCCTGGCGTTACCCTTGTCGCAAAGAAGCACACAACAAGGAGCAACAATGGCACTGCCAATTCTGTTAGATTGCGACCCAGGTCATGACGACGCTATCGCAATAGTTCTCGCCCTCGCCTCACCAGAGCTTGATGTCAAAGCAATTACGTCTTCCGCCGGAAACCAGACACCAGAAAAAACCTTACGCAATGTTCTGCGTATGCTGACCTTGCTTAATCGCACCGATATTCCGGTAGCAGGCGGCGCGGTAAAACCGTTAATGCGTGAGTTGATTATCGCGGACAATGTGCACGGCGAAAGCGGTCTCGACGGCCCGGCATTACCGGAACCGGCGTTCGCACCGCAAAACTGTACGGCGGTAGAGCTAATGGCGAAAACGCTGCGTGAAAGTGCGGAACCTATCACGATTGTGTCTACCGGACCGCAAACTAACGTTGCCTTGCTGCTCAATAGCCATCCGGAACTGCATAGCAAAATTGCCCGTATCGTGATTATGGGCGGCGCAATGGGGCTGGGTAACTGGACGCCTGCGGCTGAATTTAATATTTACGTTGACCCGGAAGCGGCAGAAATTGTCTTCCAGTCAGGGATCCCGGTGGTGATGGCCGGTCTGGATGTTACTCACAGAGCACAAATCCACGTTGAAGACACTGAGCGTTTCCGCGCGATTGGCAACCCTGTTTCAACCATTGTTGCCGAACTGCTGGATTTCTTCCTCGAATATCATAAAGACGAAAAATGGGGCTTTGTCGGCGCACCGCTGCATGACCCATGCACCATCGCCTGGCTGTTGAAACCGGAGTTGTTTACCACTGTTGAGCGCTGGGTTGGCGTGGAAACACAAGGGAAATATACCCAGGGTATGACGGTTGTTGATTATTATTATCTGACTGGCAATAAACCGAATGCAACTGTAATGGTCGATGTTGATCGTCAGGGCTTTGTTGATTTACTGGCTGATCGTCTGAAATTTTACGCTTAACAACTCGCCGGATGACATTACGTCATCCGGCACCATTCATTACGGCTCGAACGGGCGTCTCTGGAACTGATCATGACCACATTTCGGGCATAGCATCAGCACTTCCGGTGTGTAGATCGGGAGATGGAAGTGACATTTCTCGCAGACCAGATTTCCCAGCCCTACCACTTCTCCGCTGTGATAAACCCCGTGATGATTGAGGTCCTGGAAAACTTCGCGCCATTCAAGCTGCGTTTTATCGGTGATGTCTGCCAGCTCCTGCCACAAGCTTTCTTTAATCACCCGCATAAAGACGCTGTCAGATTCTTCTTTCAGGCTCTCTTCATAGCTCATGGCGAACTCTTCCAGGTCACGTCTGACAGCTCGCGTCAGCTCATCGACCTCGGTTCGCGTTAACTCCCCTGTTTTTATTACGCGCTCGCGCGCCTGTTCCACCAGTGCGTCGATATCACGTTCGCCATTACGCAGGCGTTCGCTCAGTGACGCGACCAGTTCACGGTAATATTGAGCAACCTTGTTCATCGTTTCATCTCCCGGGTCGTTAACTGACTATAATAATAGACGTTCTTTGTTCCTTGCTTTGCTAATACGCCCACAAACTCTGTAAATTAATGTATGAATAATCCGGGCATCATTTCAACGTCGAGTGCGCGAAAGGCTGTTTTGACGCGGACGTTTGGGCTATGCTATGCGGATCTGAAAAACCACCTCAACGCTACATTTGTAGCCGTATTGAAAACAGGACCACTGGCTGCCATGCAAGAGCAATACCGCCCGGAAGAGATAGAATCCAAAGTACAGCTTCATTGGGATGAGAAGCGCACATTTGAAGTAACCGAAGACGAGAGCAAAGAGAAGTATTACTGCCTGTCTATGCTTCCCTATCCTTCTGGTCGACTACACATGGGCCACGTACGTAACTACACCATCGGTGACGTGATCGCCCGCTACCAGCGTATGCTGGGCAAAAACGTCCTGCAGCCGATCGGCTGGGACGCGTTTGGTCTGCCTGCGGAAGGCGCGGCGGTGAAAAACAACACCGCGCCAGCACCGTGGACGTACGACAACATCGCGTATATGAAAAACCAGCTCAAAATGCTGGGCTTTGGTTATGACTGGAGCCGCGAGCTGGCAACCTGTACGCCGGAATACTACCGTTGGGAACAGAAATTCTTCACCGAGCTGTATAAAAAAGGCCTGGTATATAAGAAGACTTCTGCGGTCAACTGGTGCCCGAACGACCAGACCGTACTGGCGAACGAACAAGTTATCGACGGCTGCTGCTGGCGCTGCGATACCAAAGTTGAACGTAAAGAGATCCCGCAGTGGTTTATCAAAATCACTGCTTACGCTGACGAGCTGCTCAACGATCTGGATAAACTGGATCACTGGCCAGACACCGTTAAAACCATGCAGCGTAACTGGATCGGTCGTTCCGAAGGCGTGGAAATCACCTTCAACGTTAACAACTATGACAACACGCTGACCGTTTACACTACCCGCCCGGACACCTTTATGGGTTGTACCTACCTGGCGGTAGCGGCGGGTCATCCGCTGGCGCAGAAAGCGGCAGAAAATAATCCTGAACTGGCAGCCTTTATTGACGAATGCCGTAATACCAAAGTTGCCGAAGCTGAAATGGCGACGATGGAGAAAAAAGGCGTCGATACTGGCTTTAAAGCGGTTCACCCATTAACGGGCGAAGAAATTCCCGTTTGGGCAGCAAACTTCGTATTGATGGAGTACGGCACGGGCGCAGTTATGGCGGTTCCGGGTCACGACCAGCGCGACTACGAGTTTGCCTCTAAATATGGCCTGAACATCAAGCCAGTTATTCTGGCGGCTGACGGTTCTGAACCGGATCTCTCCCAGCAAGCCCTGACTGAAAAAGGCGTGCTGTTCAACTCTGGCGAGTTCAACGGTCTTGACCATGAAGCGGCCTTCAACGCCATCGCCGATAAACTGACTGCGATGGGCGTTGGCGAGCGTAAAGTGAACTACCGCCTGCGCGACTGGGGTGTTTCTCGTCAGCGTTACTGGGGCGCGCCGATTCCGATGGTGACGCTGGAAGACGGTACCGTAATGCCGACCCCGGACGACCAGCTGCCGGTGATCCTGCCGGAAGATGTGGTGATGGACGGCATTACCAGCCCGATTAAAGCAGATCCGGAGTGGGCAAAAACTACCGTTAACGGTATGCCAGCGCTGCGTGAAACCGACACTTTCGACACCTTTATGGAGTCCTCCTGGTACTATGCGCGCTACACTTGCCCGCAGTACAAAGAAGGTATGCTGGATTCTAAAGCGGCTAACTACTGGCTGCCGGTGGATATCTACATTGGTGGTATCGAACACGCCATTATGCACCTGCTCTACTTCCGCTTCTTCCACAAACTGATGCGTGATGCAGGCATGGTGAACTCTGACGAACCAGCGAAACAGTTGCTGTGTCAGGGTATGGTGCTGGCAGATGCCTTCTACTATGTTGGCGAAAACGGCGAACGTAACTGGGTTTCCCCGGTTGATGCTATCGTTGAACGTGACGAGAAAGGCCGTATCGTGAAAGCGAAAGATGCGGCAGGCCATGAACTGGTTTATACCGGCATGAGCAAAATGTCCAAGTCGAAGAACAACGGTATCGACCCGCAGGTGATGGTTGAACGTTACGGCGCGGACACCGTTCGTCTGTTTATGATGTTTGCTTCTCCGGCTGATATGACTCTCGAATGGCAGGAATCCGGCGTAGAAGGGGCTAACCGCTTCCTGAAACGTGTCTGGAAACTGGTGTACGAGCATACAGCAAAAGGTGATGTTGCGACACTGAACGTTGATGCACTGACTGAAGATCAGAAAGCGCTGCGTCGTGATGTGCATAAAACTATCGCTAAAGTGACCGATGATATCGGCCGTCGTCAGACCTTCAACACCGCAATTGCGGCGATTATGGAGCTGATGAACAAACTGGCGAAAGCACCGACCGATGGCGAGCAGGATCGCGCTCTGATGCAGGAAGCTCTGCTGGCCGTTGTCCGTATGCTTAACCCGTTCACCCCGCACATCTGCTTCACGCTGTGGCAGGAACTGAAAGGCGAAGGCGATATCGACAACGCGCCGTGGCCGGTTGCTGACGAAAAAGCGATGGTGGAAGACTCCACGCTGGTCGTGGTGCAGGTTAACGGTAAAGTCCGTGCCAAAATCACCGTTCCGGTGGACGCAACGGAAGAACAGGTTCGCGAACGTGCTGGCCAGGAACATCTGGTAGCAAAATATCTTGATGGCGTTACTGTACGTAAAGTGATTTACGTACCAGGTAAACTCCTCAATCTGGTCGTTGGCTAAGCGCGGGAGGAAGCGTGCGATATCTGGCAACATTGTTGTTATCTCTGGCGGTGTTAATCACCGCCGGGTGTGGCTGGCATCTGCGTGATACCACGCAGGTTCCTTCCACTATGAAGGTCATGATCCTGGACTCAGGCGATCCGAACGGGCCATTAAGCCGTGCGGTGCGTAACCAGTTACGTCTGAATGGTGTCGAGTTGCTTGATAAAGAAACCACGCGTAAGGACGTTCCATCCTTGCGTTTGGGTAAAGTGAGCATCGCGAAAGATACCGCATCGGTATTCCGTAACGGTCAAACAGCAGAGTATCAGATGATCATGACGGTTAATGCGACCGTGTTGATCCCCGGCCGTGATATCTACCCGATTAGCGCCAAAGTCTTCCGTTCGTTCTTCGATAACCCGCAAATGGCGTTAGCGAAAGATAACGAACAAGACATGATCGTAAAAGAGATGTACGACCGTGCTGCCGAACAGCTGATTCGTAAGCTGCCAAGCATCCGTGCTGCGGATATTCGTTCCGACGAAGAACAGACGTCGACCACAACGGATACTCCGGCAACGCCTGCACGCGTCTCCACCACGCTGGGTAACTGATGATTCGGTTGTACCCGGAACAACTCCGCGCGCAGCTCAATGAAGGGCTGCGCGCGGCGTATCTTTTACTTGGTAACGATCCTCTGTTATTGCAGGAAAGCCAGGACGCTGTTCGTCAGGTAGCTGCGGCACAAGGATTCGAAGAACACCACACTTTTTCCATTGATCCCAACACTGACTGGAATGCGATCTTTTCGTTATGCCAGGCCATGAGTCTGTTTGCCAGTCGACAAACGCTATTGCTGTTGTTACCAGAAAACGGACCGAATGCGGCGATCAATGAACAACTTCTCACACTCACCGGACTTCTGCATGACGACCTGCTGTTGATCGTCCGCGGTAATAAATTAAGCAAAGCGCAAGAAAATTCCGCCTGGTTTACTGCTCTTGCGAATCGCAGCGTGCAGGTGACCTGTCAGACACCGGAGCAGGCTCAGCTTCCCCGCTGGGTTGCTGCGCGCGCAAAACAGCTCAATTTAGAACTGGATGACGCGGCGAATCAGGTGCTCTGCTACTGTTATGAAGGTAACCTGCTGGCGCTGGCTCAGGCACTGGAGCGTTTATCGCTGCTCTGGCCAGACGGCAAATTGACATTACCGCGCGTTGAACAGGCGGTGAATGATGCCGCGCATTTCACCCCTTTTCATTGGGTTGATGCTTTGTTGATGGGAAAAAGTAAGCGCGCGTTGCATATTCTTCAGCAACTGCGTCTGGAAGGCAGCGAGCCGGTTATTTTGTTGCGCACATTACAACGTGAACTGTTGTTACTGGTTAACCTGAAACGCCAGTCTGCCCATACGCCACTGCGTGCGTTGTTTGATAAGCATCGGGTATGGCAGAACCGCCGGGGCATGATGGGCGAGGCGTTAAATCGCTTAAGCCAGCCGCAGTTACGTCAGGCTGTGCAACTCCTGACACGAACGGAACTCACCCTCAAACAAGATTACGGTCAGTCAGTGTGGGCAGAGCTGGAAGGGTTATCTCTTCTGTTGTGCCATAAACCCCTGGCGGACGTATTTATCGACGGTTGATATGAAATCTTTACAGGCTCTGTTTGGCGGCACCTTTGATCCGGTGCACTATGGTCATCTTAAACCCGTGGAAACGCTGGCGAATTTGATTGGTCTGACGCGGGTCACAATAATCCCTAATAATGTTCCTCCGCATCGTCCCCAGCCGGAAGCGAACAGCGTGCAGCGTAAACACATGCTTGAACTGGCGATTGCCGACAAGCCATTATTTACTCTTGATGAACGCGAGCTAAAGCGCAATGCCCCCTCTTACACTGCGCAAACACTGAAAGAGTGGCGGCAGGAACAAGGGCCGGACGTGCCGCTGGCGTTTATTATTGGTCAGGATTCATTGCTGACCTTTCCGACCTGGTACGAATACGAAACGATACTCGACAATGCACATTTGATCGTCTGTCGGCGTCCAGGTTACCCACTTGAAATGGCGCAACCGCAATACCAGCAATGGCTGGAAGATCATTTGACACATAACCCGGAAGATCTTCACCTTCAGCCTGCCGGTAAAATTTATCTGGCTGAAACACCGTGGTTTAACATCTCGGCGACCATCATCCGCGAACGTTTGCAAAACGGTGAATCGTGTGAGGATTTATTGCCGGAACCGGTATTGACTTACATTAACCAACAAGGCTTGTATCGCTGATACCTGTCGTTACGGAGGGCATGATGCGACTGTGGTTAATTCGTCATGGCGAAACACAAGCGAATGTCGATGGTCTGTACAGCGGTCATGCGCCCACACCCCTGACCGCACGCGGTATTGAGCAAGCGCAAAATCTGCATACACTGCTACATGATGTTTCCTTTGACCTGGTTTTATGCAGTGAACTGGAACGGGCACAGCATACCGCGCGACTGGTTCTCAGTGACCGCCAGCTCCCCGTTCATATCATCCCTGAACTCAACGAAATGTTTTTTGGTGACTGGGAGATGCGACATCATCGCGACCTCATGCAAGAAGATGCCGAAAACTATAGCGCGTGGTGCAATGACTGGCAGCATGCTATCCCCACGAACGGTGAAGGATTTCAGGCATTTTCACAACGTGTGGAACGCTTTATCGCAAGGCTTAGTGAATATCAGCACTATCAGAATATTTTAATCGTCAGCCATCAGGGCGTACTGAGTCTGTTAATTGCTCGTTTAATTGGCATGCCTGCCGAGTCTATGTGGCATTTTCGCGTTGACCAGGGGTGTTGGAGCGCCATTGATATCAACCAAAAATTCGCGACGCTACGCGTCCTCAATAGCCGTGCCATCGGGGTCGAGAATGCATGACTTTTCTGTTTTTTTACGGGTAAGCCGCAACGACCATTGACAGCCCCGGGCAGGCTGATATTCTCCGCAGCCAGACTTTTTCCGCCAGACACGACTTTGTAGAAATTGTTTTACAAAAATGGCGATGCAATCTGCGGCGCGGGGTGGGATGATAGCCCACTTTCGAAAGCCGATTCGGCGACAATTGTCCCGAAATCGCCTCTGGTTCAGGTATACTGACAGACCATTTTTATCTATTTGATTCACCCAGGGGGAAAACTTGCAGGGTAAAGCACTCCAGGATTTTGTTATCGACAAAATTGATGACCTCAAAGGTCAGGACATCATCGCCTTAGACGTTCAAGGCAAATCCAGCATCACCGACTGCATGATCATCTGTACGGGTACGTCCAGCCGTCATGTTATGTCCATTGCTGACCACGTTGTGCAGGAGTCTCGCGCAGCGGGCCTGTTACCGCTCGGCGTAGAAGGTGAAAACAGCGCCGACTGGATTGTCGTGGATTTGGGCGATGTGATTGTCCATGTCATGCAGGAAGAGAGCCGTCGCCTGTATGAACTGGAAAAACTCTGGAGTTAATGCGTGAAGCTGCAACTTGTCGCCGTGGGAACGAAAATGCCGGACTGGGTACAAACCGGTTTTACCGAGTACCTGCGTCGTTTTCCGAAAGATATGCCCTTCGAGCTGATTGAAATTCCGGCCGGAAAACGCGGCAAGAATGCGGACATCAAGCGCATACTCGACAAAGAGGGTGAGCAGATGTTGGCGGCCGCAGGCAAAAACCGCATTGTCACCCTCGATATTCCAGGCAAGCCCTGGGATACGCCGCAGTTAGCCGCTGAGCTGGAACGCTGGAAGCTGGATGGTCGCGACGTCAGTCTACTGATTGGCGGGCCTGAAGGGTTGTCGCCTGCCTGTAAAGCGGCGGCGGAGCAGAGCTGGTCGCTGTCGGCGCTTACCCTCCCCCATCCGCTGGTTCGCGTGCTGGTCGCAGAGAGTCTGTACCGGGCGTGGAGCATCACCACCAACCATCCTTATCACCGTGAGTGATAAGGGAGCTTTGAGTAGAAAACGCAGCGGATGAAACTACAGAACTCTTTTCGCGACTATACGGCAGAGTCCGCGCTGTTTGTGCGCCGGGCGCTGGTCGCCTTTTTGGGGATTTTGCTGCTGACCGGCGTGCTTATCGCCAACCTGTATAATCTGCAAATTGTTCGCTTTACCGACTACCAGACTCGCTCTAATGAAAACCGCATTAAGCTGGTGCCTATCGCGCCCAGCCGCGGCATTATCTACGACCGTAATGGTATCCCTCTGGCCCTCAACCGCACTATCTACCAGATAGAAATGATGCCAGAGAAAGTCGATAACGTGCAGCAAACGCTGGACGCTTTGCGCAGCGTGGTTGATCTGACCGATGACGATATTGCTGCATTCCGAAAAGAGCGCGCACGTTCACACCGTTTCACCTCTATTCCGGTGAAAACTAACCTGACCGAAGTACAAGTAGCTCGCTTTGCCGTCAATCAGTACCGTTTTCCGGGTGTCGAAGTTAAAGGCTATAAACGTCGTTACTATCCTTACGGTTCGGCGTTGACCCACGTCATCGGCTATGTGTCGAAAATCAACGATAAAGACGTCGAACGCCTGAATAATGACGGCAAACTGGCCAACTATGCGGCAACGCATGATATCGGTAAGCTGGGCATTGAGCGTTACTATGAAGACGTGCTGCACGGTCAGACCGGTTATGAAGAGGTTGAAGTTAACAACCGTGGGCGTGTTATCCGCCAGTTAAAAGAAGTACCACCGCAAGCCGGACACGATATTTACCTGACGCTGGATCTCAAACTCCAGCAATATATTGAAACGCTGCTGGCGGGTAGCCGCGCAGCTGTGGTTGTCACCGATCCGCGTACAGGTGGGGTACTGGCGCTGGTTTCCACGCCTAGTTATGACCCAAACCTGTTTGTTGACGGTATCTCCAGCAAAGATTATTCCGCCTTGTTGAACGACCCGAATACACCGCTGGTGAACCGCGCCACACAGGGGGTTTATCCTCCCGCGTCTACAGTTAAACCCTATGTGGCGGTTTCGGCATTGAGCGCCGGGGTGATCACGCGCAATACGACGCTGTTTGACCCAGGCTGGTGGCAACTGCCAGGTTCGGAAAAACGTTATCGTGACTGGAAAAAATGGGGCCACGGGCGTCTGAATGTCACAAGATCGCTGGAAGAATCTGCGGATACCTTCTTCTATCAGGTGGCCTACGATATGGGGATCGATCGCCTCTCCGAATGGATGGGTAAATTCGGTTATGGTCATTACACCGGTATCGACCTGGCGGAAGAACGTTCCGGCAACATGCCTACCCGCGAATGGAAACAGAAACGCTTTAAAAAACCGTGGTATCAGGGTGACACCATTCCGGTTGGTATCGGTCAGGGTTACTGGACAGCGACCCCAATCCAGATGAGTAAGGCACTGATGATCCTGATTAATGACGGTATCGTGAAGGTTCCTCATTTGCTGATGAGCACCGCCGAAGACGGCAAACAGGTGCCATGGGTACAGCCGCATGAACCGCCCGTCGGCGATATTCATTCCGGTTACTGGGAGCTGGCGAAAGACGGTATGTACGGTGTTGCTAACCGCCCTAACGGTACGGCGCATAAATACTTTGCCAGCGCACCGTACAAAATTGCGGCGAAATCCGGTACCGCTCAGGTCTTCGGTCTGAAAGCGAACGAAACCTATAATGCGCACAAAATTGCCGAGCGTTTACGTGACCACAAACTGATGACCGCCTTTGCGCCATACAACAATCCGCAAGTGGCTGTCGCCATGATTCTGGAGAACGGTGGTGCGGGTCCGGCGGTTGGTACACTGATGCGCCAGATCCTCGACCACATTATGCTGGGTGATAACAACACCGATCTGCCTGCGGAAAATCCAGCGGTTGCCGCAGCGGAGGACCATTAATCATGACGGATAATCCGAATAAAAAAACATTCTGGGATAAAGTCCATCTCGATCCCACAATGCTGCTGATCTTACTGGCATTGCTGGTTTACAGCGCCCTGGTTATCTGGAGCGCCAGCGGTCAGGATATTGGCATGATGGAGCGTAAAATCGGCCAAATCGCGATGGGTCTGGTCATCATGGTGGTGATGGCGCAAATTCCTCCACGCGTTTATGAAGGCTGGGCCCCCTATCTCTATATCATCTGTATTATTTTGCTGGTGGCGGTAGATGCTTTCGGTGCCATCTCTAAAGGTGCTCAACGCTGGCTGGACCTCGGTATTGTTCGTTTTCAGCCGTCGGAAATTGCCAAAATAGCCGTACCACTGATGGTTGCGCGCTTTATCAACCGCGACGTTTGCCCGCCATCGTTGAAGAACACTGGCATCGCGCTGGTGCTGATATTTATGCCCACGCTGCTGGTGGCTGCACAGCCTGACCTGGGAACATCAATCCTCGTTGCGCTTTCCGGTCTGTTTGTACTGTTCCTCTCTGGCCTTAGCTGGCGTCTGATTGGCGTCGCAGTAGTGCTGGTGGCGGCGTTCATTCCGATTCTGTGGTTCTTCCTGATGCATGATTACCAGCGCCAGCGCGTAATGATGCTCCTGGACCCGGAATCAGACCCACTCGGCGCGGGCTATCACATTATTCAGTCTAAAATTGCTATTGGCTCCGGCGGATTACGCGGCAAAGGCTGGCTGCACGGCACTCAGTCACAGCTTGAATTTCTCCCCGAACGCCATACCGACTTTATCTTCGCGGTACTGGCGGAAGAGCTGGGATTAGTGGGCATTCTGATTCTGCTCGCTCTCTACATTCTGCTGATCATGCGCGGGCTGTGGATAGCCGCCAGAGCGCAAACCACCTTTGGTCGCGTCATGGCTGGTGGCTTAATGCTGATATTATTCGTTTATGTCTTCGTAAATATTGGTATGGTAAGCGGTATTCTGCCGGTTGTAGGGGTTCCGCTCCCACTGGTCAGTTATGGAGGATCGGCGCTAATTGTGCTGATGGCTGGGTTCGGGATTGTAATGTCAATCCACACCCACAGGAAAATGTTGTCGAAAAGCGTGTAAGAGGTGCGCAATGCGTAAGCAGTGGCTCGGGATCTGCATCGCGGCAGGAATGCTCGCGGCATGTACAAGCGATGATGGTCAGCAACAGACGGTAAGTGTACCGCAGCCTGCGGTATGTAACGGCCCCATAGTTGAAATTAGCGGGGCGGACCCGCGTTTCGAACCACTGAACGCGACGGCAAATCAGGATTACCAGCGCGACGGTAAAAGCTACAAAATCGTGCAGGATCCGTCTCGATTTAGCCAGGCGGGACTGGCGGCAATCTATGATGCCGAACCAGGCAGTAACCTGACGGCCTCTGGCGAAGCTTTCGATCCGACACAGCTGACGGCGGCCCATCCAACGCTTCCGATCCCCAGCTACGCCAGAATCACTAACCTGGCTAACGGGCGAATGATCGTGGTGCGCATTAATGATCGCGGCCCTTACGGCAACGACCGCGTTATTTCGCTTTCTCGCGCGGCAGCTGACCGTCTTAACACGTCAAACAACACCAAAGTTCGTATCGATCCGATTATTGTCGCCCAGGATGGTTCGCTTTCTGGTCCTGGTATGGCTTGTACCACAGTCGCCAAACAGACTTACGCCCTGCCTGCACCTCCCGATTTAAGCGGTGGCGCGGGAACAAGTTCAGTGTCTGGCCCGCAGGGTGACATTCTTCCGGTCAGTAATTCGACGCTAAAAAGCGAAGATCCGACCGGCGCGCCGGTAACCAGTAGCGGTTTCCTCGGCGCACCAACGACCTTAGCGCCTGGTGTACTGGAAGGCAGCGAACCGACGCCTGCGCCACAGCCCGTTGTTACAGCTCCGTCGACAACGCCTGCAACCTCGCCTGCAATGGTGACACCGCAAGCCGCCTCGCAAAGCGCCAGCGGCAACTTTATGGTGCAAGTCGGGGCCGTTAGCGATCAGGCTCGTGCGCAACAGTACCAACAGCAACTGGGACAGAAGTTCGGCGTCCCCGGTCGCGTAACTCAAAATGGCGCGGTCTGGCGGATCCAGCTTGGCCCCTTCGCCAGCAAAGCCGAAGCCAGTACCTTGCAGCAACGTTTGCAAACCGAAGCCCAATTACAGTCATTTATTACCACCGCGCAGTAGCGTAAAGCAGGCATCTGATGTGTCAATTTCTGTAAATGACGTTAACAAAGTCACGCGGAAAGTCAGATGCCTGCCGGTAGTGCATTTGCTATAGTAGGGCACTTTTTTTAATTCCATCACGGATGTCGTAGTTCAGACCATGAATACCATTTTTTCCGCTCGTATCATGAAGCGCCTGGCGCTCACCACGGCTCTTTGCACAGCCTTTATCTCTGCTGCACATGCCGATGACCTGAATATCAAAACTATGATCCCGGGTGTACCGCAGATCGATGCGGAGTCCTACATCCTGATTGACTATAACTCCGGCAAAGTGCTCGCCGAACAGAACGCAGATGTCCGCCGCGATCCAGCCAGCCTGACCAAAATGATGACCAGTTACGTTATCGGCCAAGCAATGAAAGCCGGTAAATTTAAAGAAACTGATTTAGTCACTATCGGCAACGACGCATGGGCCACCGGTAACCCGGTGTTTAAAGGTTCTTCGCTGATGTTCCTCAAACCGGGCATGCAGGTTCCGGTTTCTCAGCTGATCCGCGGTATTAACCTGCAATCGGGTAACGATGCTTGTGTCGCCATGGCTGATTTTGCCGCTGGTAGCCAGGACGCTTTTGTTGGCTTGATGAACAGCTACGTTAACGCCCTGGGCCTGAAAAACACCCACTTCCAGACGGTACATGGTCTGGATGCTGATGGTCAGTACAGCTCCGCGCGAGATATGGCGCTGATCGGCCAGGCATTGATCCGTGACGTACCGAATGAATACTCGATCTATAAAGAAAAAGAATTTACGTTTAACGGTATTCGCCAGCTGAACCGTAACGGCCTGTTATGGGATAACAGCCTGAATGTCGACGGCATCAAAACCGGACACACTGACAAAGCAGGTTACAACCTTGTTGCTTCTGCGACTGAAGGCCAGATGCGCTTGATTTCTGCGGTGATGGGCGGACGTACTTTTAAAGGCCGTGAAGCCGAAAGTAAAAAACTGCTAACCTGGGGCTTCCGTTTCTTCGAAACCGTTAACCCACTGAAAGTAGGTAAAGAGTTCGCCTCTGAACCGGTTTGGTTTGGTGATTCTGATCGCGCTTCGTTAGGGGTTGATAAAGACGTGTACCTGACCATTCCGCGTGGTCGCATGAAAGATCTGAAAGCCAGCTATGTGCTGAACAGCAGTGAATTGCATGCGCCGCTGCAAAAGAATCAGGTCGTCGGAACTATCAACTTCCAGCTTGATGGCAAAACGATCGAGCAACGCCCGCTGGTTGTGTTGCAAGAAATCCCGGAAGGTAACTTCTTCGGCAAAATCATTGATTACATTAAATTAATGTTCCATCACTGGTTTGGTTAAAAATTGAACACTTGAAAGTGTAATTTCCGTCCCCATATACTAAGCATCAGTAAAAAAACTCCCGCCTTCTGGCGGGAGTTGCTATTTAATTACGTTACGCCGGAGCTGACATGAAAACCAAACTTAACGAACTGCTTGAATTCCCTACTCCTTTTACTTACAAAGTTATGGGGCAGGCGTTACCTGAGCTGGTTGATCAGGTGGTTGAAGTGGTACAGCGCCATGCGCCAGGTGACTACACCCCAACGGTAAAACCAAGCAGCAAAGGCAACTACCACTCGGTATCTATCACTATCAACGCCACTCATATCGAGCAGGTTGAAACACTGTATGAAGAACTGGGCAAAATCGATATTGTCCGCATGGTTCTGTAACTCGCTTCTCCGTTACCCGGCTCCTGGTCGGGTAACTCCCCTCTCCTCGCTGTGATATACTTTTCCCCCACTTTTACTCATTCTCCACGGAGATGCCGTTTTGTATCAGGATAAAATTCTTGTCCGCCAGCTCGGTCTTCAGCCTTACGAGCCAATCTCCCAGGCTATGCATGAATTCACCGATACCCGCGATGATAGTACCCTTGATGAAATCTGGCTGGTCGAGCACTATCCGGTATTCACCCAAGGTCAGGCAGGAAAAGCGGAGCACATTTTAATGCCGGGTGATATTCCGGTGATCCAGAGCGATCGCGGTGGGCAGGTGACTTATCACGGGCCGGGGCAACAGGTGATGTATGTGTTGCTTAACCTGAAACGCCGTAAACTCGGTGTGCGTGAACTGGTGACCTTGCTTGAGCAAACAGTGGTGAATACCCTGGCTGAACTGGGTATAGAAGCGCATCCTCGGGCTGACGCGCCAGGTGTCTATGTTGGGGAAAAGAAAATTTGCTCACTGGGTTTACGTATTCGACGCGGTTGTTCATTCCACGGTCTGGCATTAAACGTCAATATGGATCTTTCACCATTTTTACGTATTAATCCTTGTGGGTATGCCGGAATGGAAATGGCTAAAATATCACAATGGAAACCCGAAGCGACGACTAATAATATTGCTCCACGTTTACTGGAAAATATTTTAGCGCTACTAAACAATCCGGACTTCGAATATATTACCGCTTAATTCCATACATCAATGGCCCAATTTACACTGGGTCATTACTCATAATACCTGCTAATGCTTTACATCTCCTTCGCGTTTGTATATTTTCTTTATCACTTGCAGAAATGCGGTGCCACGCCTTGCTCCGTAACTCACCCCATTGATTAACCTATTGAAATAGTTGATTATGGTGAGCAAAAGCGTTCCGTTCCAATTAGACATAAGATTATTGTAATTTTTTAAATATTATTTTTCCATGAATAAAATTGGAGTAAGTGCGTGGATAGTAATAATCAAATTGAACCCTGTTTAAGCAGAAAGTCGTCAGAAGGTAAACCACAAATATTTACAACCTTACGAAATATTGATCTTAACCTTCTGACTATTTTTGAAGCTGTATATGTACATAAAGGGATCGTTAATGCAGCGAAAGTGCTTAATCTGACCCCCTCGGCAATCAGTCAGTCTATTCAGAAACTGCGCGTTATATTCCCTGACCCATTGTTTATTCGCAAAGGCCAGGGTGTCACTCCTACCGCATTTGCGATGCATCTACATGAGTATATCAGTCAGGGCCTTGAGTCCATTCTTGGCGCGCTGGATATCGAAGGAAGCTATGATAAGCAACGAACGATAACTATTGCGACCACTCCCTCGGTCGGAGCCCTGGTCCTTCCTGTCATCTATCGGGCGATTAAAACTCACTATCCGCAGCTTTTACTGCGCAACCCGCCCATCAGCGACGCGGAAAACCAACTCAGTCAGTTTCAAACCGATCTCATCATCGATAACATGTTTTGCACCAATCGTACGGTGCAACATCATGTTCTGTTCACCGACAATATGGTGTTAATTTGCCGCGAGGGAAATCCACTACTCTCTTTAGAAGATGACAGAGAGACTATCGACAACGCTGCGCATGTACTTCTGTTACCGGAAGAGCAAAATTTCAGCGGTCTGCGGCAGAGAGTTCAAGAAATGTTTCCGGACCGGCAAATCAATTTCACCAGCTACAACATTTTGACAATCGCTGCACTGGTTGCCAACAGTGACATGTTAGCGATTATTCCCAGCCGTTTTTATAACCTGTTTAGCCGCTGCTGGCCGCTGGAAAAACTGCCTTTTCCGTCCTTAAATGAGGAGCAAATAGATTTCTCTATCCACTACAACAAATTCAGCCTGCGTGATCCCATCCTGCACGGAGTAATAGATGTTATCCGTAATGCATTTTGAAAAAGTATTGTTACAGCCAGATCACAGCGCAGAACGATAAAATGGCACAATCCAACAACAATTTTACATTTTCGCGACCGCTTTGGCTGCTTTCAGGTCCGTTTCAATGATATACTGCCAGTCGTTAATTCAAAAATAGTTGATAATTACAACAATCTATTGAATTGAAACGCTTTCCTTCGTAATTCGCAACTGGAACACGCACGCTATGAGTAAACCCATTGTGATGGAACGCGGTGTTAAATACCGCGATGCCGATAAGATGGCCCTTATCCCGGTTAAAAACGTGGCAACAGAGCGCGAAGCCCTGCTGCGCAAGCCGGAATGGATGAAAATCAAGCTTCCAGCGGACTCTACACGTATCCAGGGCATCAAAGCCGCAATGCGCAAAAATGGCCTGCATTCTGTCTGCGAGGAAGCCTCCTGCCCTAACCTGGCGGAATGCTTCAACCACGGCACAGCAACGTTTATGATCCTCGGCGCTATTTGTACCCGCCGTTGTCCGTTCTGTGATGTTGCCCACGGTCGCCCGGTAGCTCCTGATGCCAATGAACCAGTGAAACTGGCGCAGACCATTGCCGATATGGCGCTGCGTTATGTGGTTATCACCTCCGTTGACCGTGATGACCTGCGCGATGGCGGTGCCCAGCACTTTGCGGATTGCATTACTGCCATTCGGGAAAAAAGCCCGCAAATCAAAATTGAAACTCTGGTGCCGGATTTCCGTGGTCGTATGGATCGTGCTCTGGATATTCTGACTGCAACGCCACCAGATGTGTTCAACCATAACCTGGAAAACGTACCGCGTATTTACCGTCAGGTACGGCCTGGTGCAGATTACAACTGGTCGCTGAAGCTGCTGGAACGCTTTAAAGAAGCGCATCCGGAAATCCCGACCAAGTCTGGTCTGATGGTGGGACTGGGTGAAACCAATGAAGAAATTATTGAGGTAATGCGCGACCTGCGCCGTCATGGTGTGACGATGTTAACGCTGGGGCAATATTTGCAGCCAAGCCGCCATCACCTGCCGGTTCAACGTTACGTTAGCCCGGATGAGTTCGACGAAATGAAAGCCGAAGCGCTGGCGATGGGCTTTACCCATGCTGCATGCGGTCCGTTTGTCCGCTCTTCTTACCACGCCGATTTGCAGGCGAAAGGGATGGAAGTTAAGTAATCCTGTAATAATTACTTACATCTGTCTGATAAAAAACCCGCTTTTTGAAGCGGGTTTTTTGTATCGAACAAGATATTGAGGGAGCGTCCTGCTCGCCACGTCACTCTTTATGAGAGAGCTTTTCAGCCTGAAGATCAACGTCTGCGCCTTTTTTCGCCGCAGCATCATCATCATTCATCGCCTTCTTGAACCCTTTAATGGCCGCTCCAAGGTCTCCGCCCAGCGTACGTAACTTCTTAGTCCCAAACAGCAGAACGACCAGCGCCGCAACTACCAGCAGTTTGGTAATACTAATCTCACCCATAGATACCTTCTTGACATATAACCGGCAACAGAACGCGCCTTAAAAACCAGAGAATATTAACGGTCATTCGACGCGCGCACACAATAGCAATCTGTAACAAGGTGAATCAAGCGCCGAGTAAAAAAACATCATAATAATTGCGGCGGCGCAAAGCGACGGTTGTTTAAGACGGGCAGTTGCGCGCGCACCTGACGCACACGTTCGGGCGTCACTTCCGCCATAATGAGTGCAGGCATTTCTGACGCTGCCGCAATGGTGACTCCAAAGGGATCTATAATCCGGCTTTGACCGATATTTTTGTTCCCGCACTCCCCCGCCGCCACCATATAACAGGTGGTATCCAGCGCACGAGCGGCAAGCAACGTTGACCAGTGATGCTCTTTGAGCGGCCCGCGAACCCAGGCGGCAGGAAGTACCAGGATTTCAGCTCCCTGTAATGCCTGTGCCAGCGCCAGCTCTGGAAAGCGTAAGTCATAACAGGTCATCAGACCGACCTTCATCCCCTCCACCTCGAGTAACGGAGCGATTTCATTACCAGCATCAACACGGCGTGATTCCTGAATGGCAAATGCATCATAGAGATGCAATTTGGCATAACGGGCGACGATGTTTCCTGCCTGTAGCGCCACCAGCATATTCCATGCGCGCCCCGGCGTTGAAGGAACATGAATCGTCAGAATTGTCGTCATCATGTTACGTTTACTTTCTCGCCGTAAACGTCCGAGGAATTCGCCTTCCAGCAGCTGTGCTGATTTAACCGATAGATCTGCATCATGATCATCGCGCGCCAGCAATGCTTCCGGCAGGACGAACAGCGATACGTCGTTTTCCGCCGCCTGCGCCATCAACGAGGCACAAATCTCAGCGTTCTTTTCCCACACAGATGTAACAGCAAACTGTCCTGCGGCAACCAGCATTGCCACCTCCTGTCAGAGTCGTAAAATTCGCCAACGACGATTATTCGGCGTTACACTTATCACTCATACAAATCAAATAGCAGGATTTTGCAGTGTTACAACTTCTTTTAGCAGTTTTTATTGGCGGTGGTACGGGAAGCGTGGCGAGATGGCTGTTAAGTATGCGATTTAACCCGCTGCATCAGGCGATTCCGTTGGGGACGCTGGCAGCAAACCTGATTGGGGCATTCATCATAGGAATGGGATTCGCCTGGTTCAGCAGGATGACGAACATTGATCCAGTGTGGAAAGTATTAATCACCACCGGATTTTGTGGCGGTCTAACAACCTTCTCAACATTTTCGGCAGAAGTGGTGTTTTTGTTACAAGAGGGCCGCTTTGGCTGGGCGTTACTGAACGTTTTCGTCAACCTTCTGGGGTCTTTTGCCATGACAGCACTGGCTTTCTGGCTGTTTTCGGCCTCAACCGCACACTAAAGACCAAAAAAAAACCCGCTGATTAAGCGGGTTTTGAATTCTTGCTGACGTATCTTACAGAGCGATTACGTTTGCAGCAGAAGGGCCTTTGGCACCGTTAGTGATTTCGAACTCTACGCGCTGACCTTCAGCAAGAGTTTTAAAACCATTAGTCTGGATTGCAGAGAAGTGTACGAACACGTCTTTGCTGCCGTCTTCCGGAGTAATGAAACCGAATCCTTTGGACTCATTAAACCACTTAACGTTACCTTTAATCTTAGACATCAAAATTACCTTTACATGAAAAATAGACACAAATGCTGTGTCGGTTACCAGTACACCAATTGTGGTACGCTTTGTCCAGTGCAACTTTACTAAAAAGTGATAAAAGTCGCGTTATTTTTGATGCTACTTATTTTAGTTATTGATTTTAAAGAAGTTACTAAAACTTCATTTGTCTCAAAACTGAAAGCGCATCCAGGCAAAGTACACATTGCCATTGTTGTAGGTACCCGGAATGTAGGTCATCTGAAAAGTCACTGGGCCATAACCCACGGAGGCCAATGGCAGTAGAACCGGGAGAGGGATGTAATTCCAGTTATCGCGTGCCGTTACGCCAGCGGTGAATCCCAGACCTAAATGAAAATTTTCATCCGCCAGCGGTCGCCAGGTACTTTCCCATCCGTATCCGGCAATCGGTTCCCATTTGTTCCACGAGTCCTTAAATGCCATGGCATACAGGCCATGCCAGTTTCCTTTTTCATCCCAACGCGACAGGCCAAAACCGCCACCCCACGGTCGCTCGTTATAGCGATCGGTTTTTTCTTTGTCGTAAGCGAAACGTGCATGCCAGGTGATGGCAGGAATATATAAATCATAATGTTCAGGCTGTTGCCAGGTTTGTGCAATATTTTCTCTAAACGTTGTCATCCACTCATCTGCGTTAGCAAAAACTTTACCAACGCTGATTAACTGAATAAAAACAAAGGAAAAGATAGCGACATATTTACTCACGTTCATTTGTGACCATAAAACATTTATCAAAAATCTACTACTAGCATAGCAAAGCTACAATTAACATAACCTTAATAGACCCAACATAAAGAATAATCTGAATAGCTGCTCTATTTATTTCCGCTTGTTCAAGTTAAATATTTCCGCGCATCGATTAAAGATGATGCGTCGTTTTCTGCGATGGGAATAGTCAAAAAAGAAAAACCAAGTCTTTTTTGATGACAAAATGCAATCAAGGAAAAATTATTTTATTTTTTAACGAGATACAACAATCATCTTAACGAAGCATATAATATATATCGTCAACCTATGCTCATATTAGATTATTTTTTGAGCGCACAGCCGCAGCTAACACCATTGCAATTAACAAATTTGCATCAATCCACCATCAATTTGCACACATTATTATGTGATAATTGCCAACCGCTAAATATGCGTTTTGTTATCTATGTATAAAAACAGCAACTTCAATGTCTTAATGGCAGTTTTTCTTGATTTTAATCAGCATTCATCGCCAATTTATTGGGCATATTTTTTCCTTAAGCTTTAGGAATTTTTTATTATTTACTTTGGGGCCTGGAGACAGGAAAAATTATGCTGACATTCATTGAGCTCCTTATTGGGGTTGTGGTTATTGTGGGTGTAGCTCGCTACATCATTAAAGGGTATTCCGCCACTGGTGTGTTATTTGTCGGTGGCCTGTTATTGCTGATTATCAGTGCCATTATGGGGCACAAAGTGTTACCGTCCAGCCAGGCTTCAACAGGCTACAGCGCCACGGATATCGTTGAATACGTTAAAATATTACTAATGAGCCGCGGCGGCGACCTCGGCATGATGATTATGATGCTGTGTGGATTTGCCGCTTACATGACCCATATCGGCGCGAATGATATGGTGGTCAAGCTGGCGTCAAAACCATTGCAGTATATTAACTCCCCTTACCTGCTGATGATTGCCGCCTATTTTGTCGCCTGTCTGATGTCTCTGGCCGTCTCTTCCGCAACCGGTCTGGGTGTTTTGCTGATGGCAACCCTATTTCCGGTGATGGTAAACGTTGGTATCAGTCGTGGCGCAGCTGCTGCCATTTGTGCCTCCCCGGCGGCGATTATTCTCGCACCGACTTCAGGGGATGTGGTGCTGGCGGCGCAAGCTTCCGAAATGTCGCTGATTGACTTCGCCTTCAAAACGACGCTGCCTATCTCAATTGCTGCAATTATCGGCATGGCGATCGCCCACTTCTTCTGGCAACGTTATCTGGATAAAAAAGAGCACATCTCTCATGAAATGTTAGATGTCAGTGAAATCACCACCACTGCTCCTGCGTTTTATGCCATTTTGCCGTTCACGCCGATCATCGGTGTACTGATTTTTGACGGTAAATGGGGTCCGCAATTACACATCATCACTATTCTGGTGATTTGTATGCTGATTGCCTCCATTCTGGAGTTCCTCCGCAGCTTTAATACCCAGAAAGTTTTCTCTGGTCTGGAAGTGGCTTATCGCGGGATGGCAGATGCGTTTGCTAACGTGGTGATGCTGCTGGTTGCCGCTGGGGTATTCGCTCAGGGGCTTAGCACCATCGGCTTTATTCAAAGTCTGATTTCTATCGCTACCTCGTTTGGTTCGGCGAGTATCATCCTGATGCTGGTATTGGTGATTCTGACAATGCTGGCGGCAGTCACGACCGGTTCAGGCAATGCGCCGTTTTATGCGTTTGTTGAGATGATCCCGAAACTGGCGCACTCTTCCGGCATTAACCCGGCGTATTTGACTATCCCGATGCTGCAGGCGTCAAACCTTGGCCGTACCCTTTCGCCCGTTTCTGGCGTAGTCGTTGCGGTTGCCGGGATGGCGAAGATCTCGCCGTTTGAAGTCGTAAAACGCACCTCGGTACCGGTGCTTGTTGGTTTGGTGATTGTTATCGTTGCTACAGAGCTGATGGTGCCAGGAACGGCAGCAGCGGTCACAGGCAAGTAAATAGTAATGCCGGAGGCAAGTTTCCTCCGGCTTTATCATGTCACCCACTGTGGTATATGCGTTGTGGTCTGCCAACTTTGCCGTGAACAATTTCAGCAATAATCAGATGGCGGCTGGCGCAATATTCAAGATAACGTCTGGCAGTGGTGCGGCTGATGGTCAGTGCCTGCGCCACCGTTTCTGCCGTATGTTGCACACCAGGCTCTTTAAACAGTTTTCGCACCGCGTTTAGCGTCAAGGGATCAATGCCGGTCGGCAGTTCGTCTTTAGGTTCACCGCGAGCATAGGCATTAAACATCTCATCAATTTGCTTCTGGCTGGCGCTATCAATACTTTCCAGCATATGTTTACGCTGGCGGAAACGGGTTAGCGTTTGCCCCAGCCGTTCATAGGCAATGGGCTTAATGAGATAATCAAATACACCACAACGTACGGCTTCAGACACCGTTTCCATATCGCTGGCTGCAGTGGTAAACACCACGTCGCCGGGATAATGCGCCTGCACCAGTTCATGCAATAAATTAATCCCTCTGCCGTCAGGAAGATAGTTATCGAGCAAGATTAGCCCCGGCTTAAAACGCTCGATCATCATTCGGGCCTGCGCCAGGTTTCCCGCCAGTAATATCTGACTGAATCCGGGAATGTGACGAATATATTCCGCATGCATCTCTGCCAGCGGCGTTTCGTCCTCAACGATCAATAGGGTTAATGGAGCTGTCATTAGGTTTCACTTTCGGAATATAGATTGAAAATAAGGTACCGCAGGGATCATTATCTTCGAGAGTGATAACACCACCGCAGCGCGTTACGTAGCTGGCAATCAAGTACAACCCAATGCCATGTTCACCGGGCTCGTCAGCACGCGTACTGACCCCCTGCTCAAATATTTTGTCTCGTAGAGACTCTGGAACGCCGCAGCCCTGATCGGCGACTTCAATCACCACATCATCGCCTTCATCGCTGAGGAATAATTCAACGATCTTGTTTCCTTCATCGCTACGCAGGCTGGCTTCGAAGGCGTTATCAAGTAAATTGCCCACAATGGCTGCAAACTCGGTGCTATCCAGTCCTGGCGGCAGTTGCGAAAGCTGGCTACCGGGGACAATGATCATTTTTAGCCCCAGTTCCCGGGCGCGCTGCACTTTACCAAAAAGCAGCCCCGCCACCTGGCGATCGGCAAACGCCTCGCGCAGGCTGTCAATAAGCTGTTGCTGGGCCTGAGACTCCCCCTGCACCATCGCCAGCACGCGATCATACTCTTTCATCTGCAACAGACCATTGAGCGTCGACATCCAATTGAGATGCTCGTGTCGCAATGTACGAAGGCTCTCAACGTATTGTTTTATTTGCGTCAGTTGCGCATTGAGGGTGGAAATTTCGTCTTTACTGCGAAAGCTGATAATGGCCCCCAGCAAATCATCACCTGAACGAATAGCTTCCCGATTGGCAATAACGCTCAGACCGTTAAAGTTAGCCACCACATCCTGACGTTTTTCATCAATCTGTTCGGTAAAGAAATCGGCGGGCCTGACCACTTCAGCAATGGTTTTACCCAACCATTGCCGTCCGGGGGAACTCAGCCCCAGCATCTTTCTTGCGTTACGATTGATGGCGGTAATGTAACCGTGCGGATCCACCGCAATCAGCCCTTCATAAACCGAACTAAACAGCGCCTCTTGCTGACGGACCACGCGTGCGATTTGCTTTGGCTCCATGCCCATCATCTGCCGACGGATATGCGCGGCCAGGAACCACGACAGCAACATCAGAATCCCTAACAGCACGACAAACACACCTGCCATCGGTAATAAAAACTCAGCCCGCCAGCTATCGATTTTACTCACCAGGTAGCCAATCGACACCACGCCGATGACTTTTCCATCGTCATCAAAGATTGGCGTTTTGGCGCGCATCGCCATCCCCATTGACCCTTTCCCGGTAATGAAGTAGCTCTCCCCTTTCTCCAGCGCGCCCTGTTTGGTGAACTGCATAGGATAACCAATTTTCTCCGGATTAGGATGGTAAAGGCGGATCGAGTGCCGGTCCCCAATCACCACATAATCAAAATCGGTATCTCTTTGTAATTTGTTAGCGATGGTCGCCAGCCGTTTGTAGTCACGCGTTTTCACCGCAGAGATGACACTGTCATTGGAGGCAATAATTTTCGCCTGATTCATTGCCATGTCGCGTACATGAAGCGTTAAATAGTCCTCAAAACTGGCCGTAAAATATTGTGCCAGGGCTGCAATGACAAATATTGAGAACACCAGAATCAGCAAAAAGATACGCAGCGGAAATGCCAGTCTTTGGAAAAATGCAAACTGTTTATTCTCGTTAAGCTGCAACATTGTTTTCCTTGCGGGTTGTCCCGAGCCTCTTTGACGGATGTAATTAAAATGTTGAATCAAAATACATAGATATTAATTATGATCGTGGCAAATTTTATTCATTAAATCAATTAAATCACTTAAACCTGCGAGTCATTTCGTAATTACATTAATTAAAAAACTTAAAACCATTAAATAAATAAAAAACCACTAACTCTATGTGAAATAAATCAAAATTTCACGCCGAAATACTCCTTAGGATGTATAGCGAAAGGAGAAAAAGATATACCTCGATCACCCACCTTTCTCCCAAGTGAAAATAAAAAGTTATCAGTTTGCAACATTGAACAACATTCGTTGCAAATCGATAACAACATGCACCTTCAGGATACTATTTATTATGTTCGGCAATGATATTTTCACCCGCGTAAAACGTTCAGAAAATAAAAAAATGGCGGAAATCGCCCAATTCCTGCATGAAAATGATTTGAGCGTTGACACCACAGTCGAAGTATTTATTACCGTAACCCGCGATGAAAAGCTTATCGCGTGCGGTGGAATTGCCGGAAATATTATTAAATGCGTTGCTATCAGTGAATCCGTTCGCGGTGAAGGACTGGCGCTGACATTAGCCACTGAACTGATAAACCTCGCCTATGAGCGGCACAGCACGCATCTGTTTATTTATACCAAAACCGAATACGAGGCGCTGTTCCGCCAGTGCGGTTTTTCCACGCTGACCAGCGTACCCGGCGTGATGGTGCTGATGGAAAACAGCGCCACGCGACTGAAACGCTATGCCGAATCGCTGAAAAAATTTCGTCATCCAGGGAACAAGATTGGCTGCATTGTGATGAACGCCAATCCCTTTACGAATGGTCACCGTTATCTGATTCAACAGGCTGCGGCACAGTGCGACTGGTTGCATCTGTTTTTAGTCAAAGAAGATTCTTCACGCTTCCCCTATGAAGACCGGCTGGATCTGGTGTTAAAAGGCACCGCCGATATTCCACGCCTGACTGTGCATCGCGGCTCCGAATACATCATCTCCCGCGCTACGTTCCCTTGCTACTTCATTAAAGAACAGAGCGTCATTAACCATTGTTACACCGAAATTGATCTGAAGATTTTCCGTCAGTACCTCGCTCCCGCACTGGGTGTAACTCACCGCTTTGTCGGTACTGAACCCTTTTGTCGCGTTACCGCCCAGTACAACCAGGATATGCGCTACTGGCTGGAAACGCCGACTATCTCCGCACCGCCCATCGAACTGGTTGAAATTGAGCGGCTGCGTTACCAGGAGATGCCGATATCCGCTTCCCGGGTACGTCAACTGCTGGCGAAAAACGATCTCACGGCTATCGCGCCGCTGGTCCCTGCAGTCACGCTGCATTATTTGCAGAACCTGCTTGAGCACTCCCGCCAGGACGCGGCAGCTCGTCAAAAGACCCCCGCATGAGAAACAGGTGAAAAATGAAAATAAACCAGCCCGCCGTTGCAGGCACCCTTGAGTCTGGGGATGTGATGATACGCATCGCCCCACTCGATACGCAGGATATCGACCTGCAAATTAACAGCAGCGTTGAGAAACAGTTTGGCGATGCAATTCGCACCACCATTCTGGACGTTCTCGCCCGCTACAACGTGCGCGGCGTACAGCTGAATGTCGATGACAAAGGCGCACTGGACTGCATTTTACGTGCACGACTGGAAGCCCTGCTGGCACGCGCCAGCGGTATCCCGGCTCTGCCATGGGAGGATTGCCAATGATTTCCGCTTCGCTGCAACAACGTAAAACTCGCACCCGCCGCAGCATGTTGTTTGTGCCTGGTGCCAATGCCGCGATGGTCAGCAACTCCTTCATCTACCCGGCTGATGCCCTGATGTTTGACCTCGAAGACTCCGTAGCATTGCGTGAAAAAGACACCGCCCGCCGCATGGTTTACCACGCGCTGCAACATCCGCTGTATCGCGATATTGAAACCATTGTGCGTGTCAACGCGCTGGATTCCGAATGGGGTGTCAACGACCTGGAAGCCGTCGTTCGCGGTGGTGCGGACGTTGTGCGTCTGCCGAAAACCGATACCGCTCAGGATGTTCTGGATATCGAAAAAGAGATCCTGCGTATCGAAAAAGCCTGTGGTCGTGAACCCGGCAGCACCGGCCTGCTGGCGGCGATTGAATCTCCGCTGGGCATTACCCGCGCAGTGGAAATCGCTCACGCTTCCGAGCGTTTGATCGGTATCGCCCTCGGTGCAGAAGACTATGTGCGCAACCTGCGTACAGAACGCTCCCCGGAAGGAACTGAACTGCTGTTCGCTCGCTGCTCCATTTTGCAGGCCGCGCGCTCTGCGGGTATTCAGGCGTTCGATACCGTCTATTCCGACGCTAACAACGAAGCTGGATTCCTGCAAGAAGCCGCCCACATCAAACAGCTGGGCTTTGACGGCAAATCGCTGATCAACCCGCGTCAGATTGATCTGCTGCACAACCTCTACGCACCGACCCAGAAAGAAGTGGATCACGCCCGCCGCGTCGTAGAAGCCGCTGAAGCCGCCGCTCGCGAAGGCCTCGGCGTGGTTTCCCTGAACGGCAAGATGGTGGACGGTCCGGTTATCGATCGCGCCCGTCTGGTGCTCTCCCGTGCAGAACTTTCCGGCATCCGCGAAGAATAAGGCAATCAAAATGACGCAGAAAATTGAACAATCTCAACGACAAGAACGGGTAGCGGCCTGGAATCGTCGCGCTGAATGCGATCTTGCCGCTTTCCAGAACTCACCAAAGCAAACCTACCAGGCTGAAAAAGCGCGCGATCGCAAACTGTGCGCCAACCTGGAAGAAGCGATTCGTCGCTCTGGTTTACAGGACGGCATGACGGTTTCCTTCCATCACGCTTTCCGTGGCGGTGACCTGACCGTCAATATGGTGATGGACGTCATCGCGAAGATGGGCTTTAAAAACCTGACCCTGGCGTCCAGCTCCCTGAGTGATTGCCATGCGCCGCTGGTAGAACACATTCGCCAGGGCGTGGTTACCCGCATTTATACCTCCGGCCTGCGTGGTCCACTGGCGGAAGAGATCTCCCGTGGTCTGCTGGCGGAACCGGTGCAGATCCACTCTCACGGCGGACGTGTGCATCTGGTACAGAGCGGCGAACTGAATATCGACGTGGCTTTCCTCGGCGTCCCGTCCTGTGATGAATTCGGTAATGCCAACGGCTACACCGGTAAAGCCTGCTGCGGCTCCCTCGGCTATGCAATGGTTGATGCCGACAACGCAAAACAGGTTGTGATGCTTACCGAAGAACTGCTGCCTTATCCGCATAATCCGGCAAGCATTGAGCAAGATCAGGTTGATCTGATCGTCAAAGTTGATCGCGTTGGCGATGCTGCAAAAATCGGCGCTGGCGCTACCCGTATGACCACTAACCCGCGCGAACTGCTTATTGCCCGTAGCGCTGCGGATGTGATTGTCAACTCTGGCTACTTCAAAGAAGGTTTCTCCATGCAAACCGGCACCGGCGGCGCATCGCTGGCGGTAACCCGTTTCCTGGAAGACAAAATGCGTAGCCGCGATATTCGCGCCGACTTCGCCCTTGGCGGTATTACCGCGACGATGGTTGACCTGCACGAAAAAGGTCTGATCCGCAAACTGCTGGATGTGCAGAGCTTTGACAGCCATGCTGCGCAATCGCTGGCCCGTAACCCCAATCACATCGAAATCAGCGCCAACCAGTACGCTAACTGGGGTTCGAAAGGCGCATCGGTTGATCGTCTCGACGTGGTGGTACTGAGCGCGCTGGAAATTGACACCCAGTTCAACGTTAACGTGCTGACCGGCTCTGACGGCGTACTGCGTGGTGCTTCCGGTGGTCACTGCGATACCGCAATTGCCTCTGCGCTTTCCATCATCGTCGCGCCGCTGGTACGCGGTCGTATTCCGACTCTGGTGGATAACGTGCTGACCTGCATCACCCCGGGCTCCAGTGTCGATATTCTGGTCACAGACCACGGTATCGCAGTTAACCCGGCACGTCCGGAACTGGCAGAACGTCTGCAGGAAGCGGGCATTAAAGTGGTTTCCATTGAGTGGCTGCGCGAACGTGCGCGTCTGCTGACCGGTGAACCACAGCCGATTGAATTCACCGACCGCGTCGTTGCCGTTGTGCGTTACCGCGATGGCTCGGTGATCGATGTTGTGCATCAGGTGAAGGAATAAGCCATGCACCTGCTTCCTGAACTCGCCAGCCACCATGCGGTATCAATTCCCGAGCTGCTCGTCAGCCGGGATGAAAGGCAAGCACGGCAACACGTCTGGCTCAAGCGCCATCCTGTTCCACTGGTCTCCTTTACCGTGGTTGCGCCTGGGCCGATTAAAGACTGCGAGGTCACACGCCGAATTTTTAATCATGGCGTGACAGCCTTGCGTGCCTTAGCCGCAAAACAGGGCTGGCAAATTCAGGAGCAGGCTGCACTGGTTTCCGCCAGCGGGCCGGAGGGCATGTTGAGCATTGCCGCCCCGGCTCGCGACCTCAAGCTCGCCACCATTGAGCTTGAACATAGTCATCCTCTCGGGCGGTTATGGGATATCGATGTCCTGACGCCCGAAGGCGAAATTCTCTCCCGCCGCGACTATTCACTGCCGCCTCGCCGCTGCCTGTTGTGCGAGCAAAGCGCAGCCGTCTGCGCGCGTGGAAAAACCCATCAACTGACCGATTTACTCAACCGCATGGAGGCA
Organism: Escherichia sp. AM3; assembly: GCF_032029835.1. NCBI lineage: Bacteria > Pseudomonadati > Pseudomonadota > Gammaproteobacteria > Enterobacterales > Enterobacteriaceae > Escherichia > Escherichia sp. AM3. Next base: position 42,152 of record NZ_JAVUPQ010000015.1, read on the forward strand.
CTGCTGAACGATGTCGATGCCTGCAACGTCAACTAAAACCACAAAGCTTGCGACGTCATTAATCGATGAGTACGCCCTGCTGGGCTGGCGCGCCATGCTGACTGAAGTCAATCTGTCACCGAAACCAGGCCTCGTGGATCGCATTAACTGCGGTGCGCACAAAGATATGGCGCTGGAAGATTTCCACCGCAGCGCGCTGGCGATTCAGGGCTGGCTACCCCGTTTCATTGAATTTGGTGCCTGTAGTGCGGAAATGGCACCAGAAGCGGTACTCCACGGATTACGCCCAATTGGTATGGCTTGCGAAGGTGATATGTTCCGCGCCACTGCGGGCGTAAACACGCATAAAGGCAGCATTTTTTCTTTAGGGCTGCTATGTGCGGCAATTGGCCGTTTGCTTCAACTCAACCAACCGGTAACGCCAACAACCGTTTGTTCTACGGCGGCAAGTTTCTGCCGTGGCCTGACCGATCGCGAACTGCGTACCAATAATTCACAACTGACGGCAGGTCAACGGTTGTACCAACAGCTTGGCCTTACCGGCGCACGCGGTGAAGCCGAAGCGGGTTATCCACTGGTGATCAATCACGCCTTGCCGCATTACCTCACTCTGCTGGATCAGGGGTTAGATCCTGAACTGGCATTGCTCGATACCTTGCTCCTACTGATGGCGATCAACGGCGATACCAACGTTGCATCGCGCGGTGGCGAGGGGGGCCTGCGCTGGCTACAGCGCGAGGCGCAAACATTATTGCAAAAAGGGGGCATTCGAACCCCCGCCGATCTCGATTATCTCCGGCAGTTCGACAGGGAGTGTATCGAACGAAATCTCAGTCCAGGCGGCAGCGCCGACCTGCTGATCCTTACCTGGTTTTTAGCACAGATTTAATTATTTAAGCACTTGATAAATTTTGAAATATTAATTTTCGGAGAACCCGTATGTCTTTAGCAAAAGATAATATATGGAAACTATTGGCCCCACTGGTGGTGATGGGTGTCATGTTTCTTATCCCTGTCCCCGACGGTATGCCACCACAGGCATGGCATTACTTCGCTGTGTTTGTGGCAATGATTGTCGGCATGATCCTCGAGCCAATTCCGGCAACAGCGATCAGTTTTATTGCGGTTACTATTTGCGTTATTGGCAGTAATTACCTGCTCTTTGATGCCAAAGAATTAGCTGACCCAGCGTTTAATGCGCAAAAACAGGCGCTGAAATGGGGTCTGGCTGGTTTTTCCAGCACCACGGTATGGCTGGTATTTGGCGCATTTATTTTTGCATTAGGGTATGAAGTTTCCGGGTTAGGTCGTCGCATTGCCCTTTTCCTGGTGAAATTCATGGGCAAACGCACGCTGACGTTGGGTTATGCGATTGTCATTATCGACATTCTGCTGGCACCGTTTACACCGTCCAACACCGCGCGTACCGGGGGTACGGTTTTTCCGGTCATTAAAAACCTGCCGCCGCTGTTTAAATCATTCCCCAACGATCCGTCCGCGCGTCGTATTGGCGGCTATTTGATGTGGATGATGGTCATTAGTACCAGTCTGAGTTCGTCCATGTTTGTCACCGGTGCGGCACCAAACGTGCTGGGTCTGGAGTTCGTCAGCAAAATTGCCGGTATCCAGATTAGCTGGTTGCAGTGGTTCCTCTGCTTCCTGCCGGTTGGGGTTATCTTGCTTATCATTGCGCCGTGGCTTTCCTACGTGCTGTACAAACCGGAAATCACACACAGTGAAGAAGTGGCAACCTGGGCGGGTGATGAACTAAAAACCATGGGTGCGCTGACACGCAGAGAGTGGACGCTGATTGGCCTTGTATTGCTCAGCTTAGGTTTGTGGGTATTTGGCAGTGAAGTCATTAATGCTACTGCGGTTGGTCTGCTGGCAGTTTCGCTAATGCTGGCTCTGCACGTTGTGCCGTGGAAAGACATTACCCGCTATAACAGCGCATGGAACACGCTGGTCAACCTGGCAACTCTGGTTGTGATGGCTAACGGCCTGACTCGTTCTGGTTTTATTGACTGGTTCGCCGGTACCATGAGTACGCACCTGGAAGGATTCTCACCAAACGCAACGGTGATTGTACTGGTTCTGGTGTTCTACTTTGCACACTACCTGTTTGCCAGCCTGTCTGCGCACACCGCAACCATGCTGCCGGTTATTCTGGCCGTCGGTAAAGGTATTCCGGGCGTACCAATGGAACAACTGTGTATCCTGCTGGTGCTGTCTATCGGTATCATGGGCTGTCTGACGCCGTATGCAACCGGTCCTGGGGTGATTATTTACGGCTGTGGCTATGTGAAATCAAAAGATTACTGGCGTCTTGGCGCAATCTTCGGGGTGATTTACATCTCTATGTTGCTGTTGGTTGGCTGGCCGATTCTCGCCATGTGGAACTAATACGTTCGCCAAACGCTGAATAAATCATCACGCCCGCCAGGTAAGCCCACCTAGCGGGCTTTTTTATGATTTAATAGATAGTATTCAGTGTATGTATGAGTTCCACACCCATTATGAAAGCATTCTGGCGTAACGCCGCGTTGCTCGCGGTTTCTCTGCTTCCCTTCTCTTCTGCCAACGCCATAGCGTTGCAGGCAAAACAGTATGGCGATTTTGATCGCTATGTCCTGGCCCTCTCCTGGCAAACCGGATTTTGCCAGAGTCAACACGATCGAAATCGTAACGAACGAGATGAATGTCGCCTGCAAACCGAAACGACCAACAAAGCTGATTTTCTGACCGTACATGGTCTGTGGCCAGGATTGCCTAAATCGGTCGCTGCCCGTGGTGTTGATGAACGCCGCTGGATGCGCTTCGGTTGCGCTACTCGCCCAATCCCGAATCTACCAGAAGCGCGCGCCAGCCGGATGTGTTCATCGCCGGAAACCGGATTATCACTGGAAACGGCTGCTAAACTAAGTGAAGTCATGCCAGGAGCTGGCGGACGTTCCTGCCTGGAACGCTACGAATATGCCAAACACGGTGCCTGCTTTGGTTTTGATCCGGACGCATACTTCGGTACTATGGTACGCCTGAATCAAGAAATTAAAGAGAGCGAAGCCGGAAAATTCCTTGCGGATAATTACGGTAAAACAGTGAGCCGCCGTGACTTTGACGCCGCCTTTGCCAAAAGCTGGGGAAAAGAGAACGTGAAAGCAGTTAAGCTAACGTGCCAGGGTAACCCTGCGTATTTGACTGAAATTCAGATCTCGATCAAAGCTGACGCCATCAACGCTCCGCTTTCTGCAAACTCATTCTTGCCACAACCTCACCCAGGTAACTGTGGCAAAACCTTTGTGATTGATAAAGCGGGTTATTAATCCTCTGATTTACAAAACACGCTAATTCGTCTTCCATAACCATGACGATTAAGAATTATACATAATGCGCTGCATTGAGGAATTCCCTGAATGTGACGCAAATCACTTCAAAGAGTGAGCAACAGTCAGTATCATCATGTGAGTTAAACCCTCGCCGCCTGACGGTGAGGGTTTTCTTTTGGGTATGTTTATCTGCGACACTCGCAGTACCGACGACATGGAGTAAAAATGTCCAGACCAACTATCATCATTAACGACCTGGATGCCGAACGCATCGATATTCTGCTGGAGCAACCCGCCTATGCTGGTTTGCCAATCGCCGACGCGTTAAACGCAGAGTTGGATCGCGCCCAAATGTGTTCGCCAGAAGAGATGCCACACGACGTGGTGACAATGAACAGCCGGGTTAAATTCCGCAATCTTAGCGATGGCGAAGTGCGTGTGCGCACGCTGGTGTATCCGGCAAAAATGACCGATAGCAATACTCAGCTTTCCGTTATGGCTCCGGTAGGTGCCGCACTGCTGGGGCTGCGCGTTGGCGATTCCATTCACTGGGAACTTCCGGGCGGCGTTGCAACCCACCTTGAAGTGCTGGAACTCGAATACCAGCCAGAAGCTGCTGGCGACTACCTGCTTTAATCCCATCTGCACAAGCGATAACTCGCTTTGCCCAGAGGATGCACTCGCATCCTCTTTACGCAAAATCAGCAATTTTTCCTGGTTCTCACTGTTCACTTTTGCTGCAAAATTATTCCGTTTCGTTTGTGGGAATAACCATGGCAGAAGCATTTTACATCCTGATAGGATTTCTGATTATGGCGGCGATTATCGTCATGGCTGTCCTTTACCTCGAAAACCACTCCTGACGATCATATTGTTCCCCCCGGCATCGCATTCACCAGACCTGAAACCGCCTTCTGCGCCGCCTCTGCGTTTTGTGCACCGGGTACCAGAATCACCTTACGGCACTCCTCTTCACGTTTTTCGAAAATCTCATATCCCCGGCCGGCCTCTTCAAACGGCATATAGTGGGTAACAATTTCTTCTGGTTTCAGTAATCCTTTCTCAATTAACGGTAATAATTCTCCCAGCCATGCGTGAACGTGGGTCTGTCCCATTTTAAACGACAACCCTTTATCAAAGGCGTCGCCAAACAGGAAACCGTGAATAAATCCAGCGTAGACGCCCGGTACGCTAACAATGCCGCCACGCCTGACCGCCGCAATACACTGACGCAACGCTTTACCGCTGCTGCCCTCCAGTTTCAGGTTAGTCAGCACCGTTTCCGTGGTGCTGCCTTTCGCTTCAAAACCGACGGCGTCTATTACTGCATCCACGCCCCGGTGACCTGCCGTTTGTTCAATAATTGACTGTGCCGGATCGCTGTCTTCATCAAAATTAATCGGGATCGCGCCGTAGCGGTCGGCGGCGAAATGCAAGCGGTAGGGATGATGATCAACAACAAAAATCTGTTCCGCACCGAGCAACCGTGCACAGGCGATTGTCAACAATCCCACAGGACCAGCACCATAGACTGCAACGCTTGAACCTTGTTGGATCTGCGCATTTTTTGCTGCCTGCCATGCCGTTGGCAGAATATCAGAAAGGAAAAGCGCTTTATCATCTGAAAGCAAAGGCGGTACTTTAAACGGCCCCACATTCCCTTTAGGGACGCGGACATATTCCGCCTGCCCACCAGGAACGCCGCCATACAGGTGACTATAACCAAACAATGCCGCTGGAGCTGGTATCTGTTTTTTATTGAGCGCAGCGCCTTTACCCGCATTGGTATTTTCGCAGGCGGCATATTGTTGCAATCGACAGAAAAAACAGTCGCCACAAGCAATGACGAACGGAATTACCACTCGGTCGCCTTTTTGCAAATTTTTTACGTCCTTTCCGGTTTCAACTACTTCCCCCATAAATTCATGACCAAAAATATCGCCATGTTTAACCTGAGGTATTTTGCCTCGATAAAGATGGAGGTCAGAGCCACAGATCGCCGTTGCCGTAATACGCAGAATAATATCATCTGCCTGTTCAACGCCCGGATCGGGAACATTTTCTACCTGAACGTGATGTGGGCCGTGATAAGTCAATGCTTTCATGCAACCTCCAGAGACAGTTCAAAAAAGAGTCAGTCTTTAAGGGTAGCTATCACAGCGGGAAAACGGGCGGTACCGCAGGTTTTGGGAGAATTCCTGGTGTTCAGTGAGAATATATTAATCACAGAAACCGTTCGTAAGGAAAAAGAACCAGACAAATATCAGGGATAAATATTATAATCATGGCGAATGATTTGTTCATGATTAACAGGGAGAAAGGGTTATGTATAAGACAATCATTATGCCAGTTGATGTATTTGAAATGGAATTGAGCGACAAAGCTGTTCGCCACGCTGAATTCCTCGCCCAGGATGACGGAGTTATTCATCTACTTCACGTACTACCCGGGTCAGCCAGCCTGAGCCTGCACCGTTTTGCCGCTGATGTGCGTCGTTTTGAAGAGCATCTGCAACATGAAGCAGAAGAACGTCTGCAAACGATGGTCAGCCACTTCACCATCGATCCTTCCCGCATTAAACAACATGTCCGTTTTGGTAGCGTGCGGGATGAAGTCAATGAGTTGGCAGAAGAACTGGGGGCTGATGTTGTAGTTATTGGTTCTCGCAACCCATCGATTTCGACCCATCTGTTAGGTTCTAACGCCTCGAGCGTGATCCGCCATGCCAATCTGCCGGTGCTGGTTGTGCGTTAATTGCCAGAATAAATATCCCGCCCTGCCCGGAGCCATCCCGGCAGGGCTTTTTAATGCCATAAAAAAGCCGCCAGGTTTGACCCCGGCGGCTAAGCAATTGCAGGTGAATCTTACTTCTTCTTATGCAGTTTTGGTGCGAATCAGGTAGTCAAAAGCACTCAGAGAGGCTTTGGCACCTTCGCCAGTGGCGATGATGATCTGCTTGTACGGAACCGTCGTACAGTCACCCGCTGCGAATACGCCTTTGACGTTGGTTTCGCATTTCGCATCAATGATAATCTCACCCATGCGGTTACGTTCGACTGCGCCTTCCAGCCAGTTGGTGTTCGGCAGCAGACCAATCTGGACGAAAATACCGGCCAGTTCGATGTTGTGAATATCGCCGCTGACACGATCTCGATATTCCAGACCAACGACTTTGCTGCCGTCGCCTTTCACTTCCGTGGTTTGCGCATTCAGAATAATGTCGACGTTTTTCAGGCTGCGCAGTTTGTCCTGCAGCACCTGGTCGGCTTTCATTTCTGGCGCAAATTCCAGCAGAGTTACGTGCTCAACGATACCCGCCAGGTCGATTGCCGCTTCCACGCCGGAGTTACCGCCGCCGATAACCGCTACGCGTTTGCCTTTAAACAGCGGGCCGTCGCAGTGCGGGCAGTAGGTCACGCCTTTGGTGCGATACTGATCTTCGCCCGGAACGTTCATGTTGCGCCATTTTGCACCGGTCGCCACGATAATGCTGCGTGCTTTCAGTACCGCGCCAGAAGCTGTTTCAATCTGATGCAGACCACCTTCAACTGCTGCTGGGATCAGTTTGCTGGCGCTCTGGCTGTCGATCACATCAACGTCGTATTCATCAACGTGAACTTTCAGTGCGCCTGCCAGCTTCTGCCCTTCAGTCTTCGGTACAGAAATGTAGTTTTCGATATCAACGGTATCGAGGATCTGACCACCAAAACGTTCGCCCATCAGACCGGTACGGATGCCTTTACGTGCGGAGTAAATTGCTGCCGCTGCACCCGCCGGGCCGGAACCGACGATTAATACGTCATAAGCATCACGCTTGTTCAGCTCTTCTGCCGCACGTTTTTCCGCGCCAGTATCAATTTTGGCAACGATTTCAGTCAACGTCATGCGGCCCTGACCAAACTCTTTCCCGTTTACGAACACTGCCGGAACGCCCATCACGTTGCGATCGGTGATTTCGTTCTGGAAGGTGCCGCCGTCAATTGCAGTGTGCTTGATGCGCGGGTTCAGTACGCTCATCAGGTTCAGCGCCTGCACCACGTCCGGGCAGTTGTGGCAAGAGAGCGAGTAATAGGTTTCGAATTCAAAATCACCGTCAATATGGCGAATCTGCTCCAGCAGAGACTGCGCTTCTTTCGACGGATGACCACCGGTCCACAGCAACGCCAGTACCAGCGAGGTGAACTCGTGGCCCAGCGGGGAGCCTGCAAAACGTGGCCCCTGGTTGGAACCTGGGTTGGTGATCAGGAAAGACGGCTTACGCACCGGCAAGCTGTTATCTTCTTTAAAGGTGACTTTGTCTGACAGTTCTGCGATTTCAGCCAACAGTTCCTTGATTTCTGCCGATTTAGCGCTGTCATCCAGCGTGGCAATTAACTCAACAGGCTTGGTCAATTTCTCAAGGTAAGCCTTGAGTTGAGTTTTCATATTTGTGTCGAGCATGTTTATCTCCTGGGCTTTAAACATCATCATGCAAGCGGCCTCTGCGGCTACCTGGATGCAGCTTGCATCATGGTGCGGGGAAGAAAATCGGGTGCCGCAGCACCCGAAGAATTAGGTGAATTTCCGAAGTATTTCGCGTCAGAGCAAGGCGGCTAGCCTGTGAATCCCCGGGAGCTTACACAAGTAAGTGACCGGGGTGAGCGGGCGACGCCAACGCCGCTATGGCGTGAAAGACGAAGGAAATTTAGATTTTACCAACCAGGTCCAGAGACGGAGCCAGAGTTGCTTCACCTTCTTTCCATTTAGCCGGGCAAACTTCACCTGGGTGAGAAGCTACGTACTGTGCTGCTTTGATTTTACGCAGCAGGTCAGACGCGTCACGGCCAATGCCTTCAGCGGTAACTTCGATTGCCTGGATGATACCCTGCGGGTCAACAACGAAGGTCGCACGGTCAGCCAGACCTTCATCTTCACGCATGTTGTCGAAGTTACGGGTCAGGGCGCCAGTCGGGTCGCCGATCATCGCATATTTGATTTTAGCGATGGTTTCAGAGCTGCTGTGCCATGCTTTGTGGGTGAAGTGAGTATCGGTAGATACTGCGTATACGTCTACGCCCAGTTTCTGCAGTTCTTCGTAGTGGTCAGCAACGTCACCCAGTTCGGTCGGGCATACGAAAGTAAAGTCAGCCGGGTAGAAGAAGAAGACGCTCCAGCGGCCTTCGGTATCTTTTTCGGTGATTTCGATGAATTCGCCGTTTTTGAATGCCTGGTTTTTAAAAGGTTTAATTTTGGTGTTAATCAAGGACATCTATACTTCCTCCGTGTTTTCGATGAGATGTAAGGTAACCAATTTTTGCCGATTCGGCTAATGCGTTTCCATTATCAAATCGATAAGTTTTACCTTACAACCTTCGTAAGACAACTTTGTGAACTTTGCACCGCCAGCGGCGATAAAAAGTAAAATGGCCCCCTTTCCAGGTGACCGTGTAATCTGAACTACCCTTTGGTATCTTCAGTGCCTGCCTGCAGGCTGAGGTGTTGCCCTTACAAATGCAACAACGACATGGATTACAACACCCTCATAAACAAAGGGCAATCACCTGATCTAAGCTCTTACCTATGACAGTGATAGGTTATGCCTTTTACTCGACTTTTGCACTGACTGAAAAGGACAAATTAATGTTAAAAAAGATACTTTTACTGGCTCTGCTTCCTGCAATCGCCTTCGCAGAGGAACTTCCTGCTCCAGTAAAAGCGATTGAAAAACAGGGCATTACAATCATCAAAACATTCGATGCCCCCGGAGGAATGAAAGGTTATCTCGGAAAGTATCAGGATATGGGCGTCACCATCTACCTGACTCCAGATGGTAAGCACGCTATCTCTGGTTACATGTACAACGAGAAAGGTGAAAACCTGAGTAACACACTTATCGAAAAAGAAATTTACGCACCAGCCGGACGCGAAATGTGGCAACGGATGGAACAATCCCACTGGCTCCTCGACGGTAAAAAAGATGCGCCGGTCATTGTCTACGTCTTCGCCGATCCGTTCTGCCCATATTGTAAACAGTTCTGGCAGCAGGCGCGCCCGTGGGTAGATTCTGGCAAAGTGCAATTAAGAACATTGTTGGTTGGGGTTATCAAGCCAGAAAGCCCGGCGACAGCAGCGGCAATTCTTGCCTCCAAAGATCCCGCAAAAACCTGGCAACAATATGAAGCCTCTGGTGGCAAGCTTAAGCTAAACGTGCCTGCAAACGTAAGTACAGAGCAAATGAAAGTGTTAAGTGACAATGAGAAACTGATGGACGATCTGGGGGCAAATGTCACGCCGGCTATCTATTACATGAGTAAGGAAAATACGCTACAACAGGCCGTGGGGTTGCCCGATCAGAAAACGCTTAATATCATTATGGGGAATAAATAAAAGGTAATTCATGGATGGTTGAACTATATCCCTGCTTTTCAACCATCCTAAAAAAGCATGAATTGCTCGCTCTGCCCTAAGTGGCTGTGCTATTTTAGAAAAACTTAATCCTGAGTTAAGCAAAAAAACATAATCAATAAAAATATATACGCAAAAAACATTGATTAAGTGAATATATCATGGAAGAAAAATATAACCGGAGTAGTGTATGGCCAATCTCTACGACTTGAAAAAGTTCGACTTAAATCTTCTTGTCATATTTGAGTGTATTTACCAGCATTTAAGCATTAGCAAAGCTGCTGAATCACTATATATCACCCCATCAGCCGTGAGCCAGTCGTTACAACGCTTACGTGCGCAATTTAATGACCCTTTATTCATTCGCTCAGGAAAAGGTATCGCGCCGACGACAACAGGGTTAAATCTGCATCACCATCTTGAGAAAAATCTCAGAGGCCTTGAACAAACAATTAATATAGTCAATAAGTCCGAACTAAAGAAAAACTTTATTATCTACGGCCCTCAGCTCATTTCTTGCTCTAATAATAGTATGCTGATCCGCTGCCTACGGCAAGATTCCTCTGTCGAGATTGAGTGCCATGATATCCTCATGTCAGCAGAGAATGCTGAAGAACTGTTGGTTCACCGCAAAGCCGATCTGGTGATCACCCAAATGCCAGTGATCAGCCGTTCCGTCATTTGCATGCCATTGCATACGATTCGCAATACTCTAATTTGTAGTAATAGGCATCCACGAATTACTGACAATAGCACTTATGAACAAATTATGGCAGAAGAGTTCACCCAATTAATATCTAAATCAGCAGGGGTTGATGATATTCAAATGGAAATAGACGAGAGATTTATGAATCGCAAAATCTCATTTCGTGGTTCCTCTTTGCTGACAATCATTAATAGCATTGCAGTTACAGATTTACTGGGAATAGCCCCCTATGAACTTTATAATTCCTACCGTGACTTTCTTAACTTAAAAGAGATAAAACTAGAACATCCGTTACCTTCAATAAAGCTTTACATTTCCTATAATAAATCTTCTTTAAATAATTTGGTGTTCTCCCGATTTATTGACCGTCTAAATGAGAGTTTTTGATATATAACTACAGACAGCTACTATAACTTTCATCTATTTATTCACAGCGCGAATGAAAAATAAAACACTCTGCTTTACAGTGTTTACTTTATAATTAACAGACTTATCTCACTGATCACCCTGTAACGTTCAGAGAGCGTCTTCAGATGTCTATTTATAAAATTCCTCTTCCGCTCAATATTCTGGAAGCTGCACGAGAGCGTATTACCTGGACACTCAATACCCTACCCCGCGTTTGTGTCTCATTTTCTGGCGGCAAAGACTCTGGTTTAATGCTGCATCTGACAGCCGAACTTGCCCGACAAATGGGCAAAAAAATCTGCGTTTTGTTTATCGACTGGGAGGCGCAATTCTCTTGCACCATTAACTATGTTCAGTCCCTGCGCGAGTTGTACACCGATGTCATCGAAGAGTTTTACTGGGTTGCGCTCCCGCTTACGACGCAAAATTCCCTTTCACAATACCAACCCGAATGGCAGTGCTGGGAACCTGATGTCGAATGGGTACGTCAACCTCTCCAAGATGCGATAACCGACCCTGACTTTTTCTCCTTTTACCAGCCAGGCATGACCTTCGAACAATTTGTACGTGAGTTTGCCGAATGGTTTTCACAAAAACGTCCGGCGGCGATGATGATCGGCATCCGTGCGGATGAGTCCTACAACCGTTTTGTCGCCATCGCCAGTTTAAATAAACAACGTTTTGCCGACGATAAACCCTGGACTACGGCCGCACCAGGCGGTCATAGCTGGTACATTTACCCCATTTACGACTGGAAAGTGGCTGATATCTGGACCTGGTATGCAAATCATCAAAGTCTCTGCAACCCACTGTATAACCTAATGTATCAGGCAGGCGTTCCTCTGCGTCATATGCGAATTTGCGAACCTTTTGGCCCGGAGCAACGACAAGGATTATGGCTCTATCACGTTATCGAACCGGATCGCTGGGCTGCTATGTGCGCACGAGTCAGCGGGGTAAAAAGTGGCGGCATTTACGCCGGACATGACAATCATTTCTATGGGCATCGGAAAATCCTCAAGCCAGAACATTTAGACTGGCAAGAATATGCATTATTGCTGCTCAATAGCATGCCGGAAAAAACAGCTGAGCATTACCGCAATAAAATCGCCATTTATTTGCACTGGTATCAGAAAAAAGGCATCGAGGTTCCACAAACCCAGCAAGGGGACATTGGCGCGAAAGATATCCCCTCCTGGCGGCGGATATGCAAAGTTTTACTCAATAACGATTACTGGTGTCGGGCATTATCATTTAGCCCCACAAAATCGAAGAACTATCAGCGTTATAACGAACGGATAAAAGGAAAACGTCAGGAATGGGGGATACTATGCAACAACGATTAACGCAGGATTTAACGCAATTTCTCGCCAGCTTGCCGGAAGATGATCGCATCAAAGCGATTAATGAAATCCGCATGGCGATCCATCAGGTTAGCCCCTTTCGTGAAGAGCCAGTGGATTGCGTTCTGTGGGTTAAAAACAGCCAACTTATGCCTAATGATTACAACCCAAACAACGTGGCACCACCCGAAAAAAAACTGCTGCAAAAATCCATTGAAATAGATGGTTTTACCCAACCCATTGTGGTCACACATACGGATAAAAATGCCATGGAAATCGTGGATGGTTTTCACCGCCATGAAATTGGTAAAGGCTCATCATCATTAAAATTACGCTTAAAAGGTTATTTGCCGGTGACCTGTCTGGAAGGTACGCGTAATCAACGCATCGCCGCGACTATTCGTCATAATCGCGCTCGTGGACGCCATCAAATCACCGCCATGTCGGAAATCGTCCGTGAACTTAGCCAGTTGGGATGGGACGATAATAAAATTGGCAAAGAGCTGGGAATGGACAGCGACGAAGTGCTGCGCCTGAAGCAAATTAACGGCCTGCAAGAGTTGTTTGCCGACCGTCAATATTCCCGCGCCTGGACGGTTAAATAGCTAAAGCTGGCGCAGGCGTTCAGCTGCTGCCAGCAACGTCGATTCCTTCTTGGCAAAACAGAGACGAATCAGTTTATGTGGGAAGGGATCGGCGCAAAACACCGACAGCGGAATCGCCGCTACGCCGTGCTCCTGCGTCAGCCACTGGCAAAACTCAACATCATCCAGGGTAGAAACCGCGCTGTAATCCACCAGCAAAAAGTATGTACCTTCACACGGTAAAATCTCCAGCCGGCTTTCATTTAAAGCATTCACCAGAATATCGCGCTTCTGGCGATAAAAGTCCGGTAACGCAAGATAATGCTCAGGTTCTGCACGTAGCATATCAGCAAGCGCCAGCTGTGCCGGGGTATTCACCGAAAAGGTCAGATACTGATGTACCTTGCGAATTTCGGCGCTGATGGGCGCTGGCGCAACACAATAACCCACTTTCCAGCCGGTCATATGATAGGTCTTGCCAAATGAAGAAACCGCCACTGCCCGCTCACGCAGCTGCGGATGCGCCAGCACACTGGCATGGCCCTGTTGTGAAAAGTTGATGTGCTCGTAGACTTCATCGCTAATGACAAAAATCTCGTGCCCGGCGATCGCCTGCCACAAAGCGGCGAAATCAGCCTGCTGCCAGACAGTTGCACTGGGGTTATGCGGAGTGTTGAGGATCACCAGTCTGGTGCGCTCGCTTAATAATGCGGCAAATTCCTGCCAGTCAACGCGAAAATGCGGTGGTTGCAGTGCCATACGCTTCACTATTCCCCCAGAAAGCGCGATGGCGGGGGCGTAACTGTCATAGCTGGGATCAAAACAAATCACTTCATCGCCATTGCGCACCAGTGCGGTAATCGCCGCGTATAACGCTTCCGTCGCCCCTGCCGTTACGGTGATATCGCTATCGGCATCTGGTTGATAGCCATACAAACGTTCCGTTTTCTGAGCAATCGCCTCGCGCAAGGCCTGCACGCCGGTCATGGGCGCGTATTGGTTTGCCCCCTGTGCAACGTGGTGCGCCAGCCGCTCCTGTAAATAGCGCGGACCATCAAAATCAGGAAAGCCTTGCGACAGGTTAATCGCCTGGTGTTGCTGCGCCAGCGCGCTCATCTGGGTGAAAATAGTGGTGCCAAGTTGTGGAAGTTTGCTTTGTGGAATCAGAGGGTTATTTGTCATTTTTATTGTACCTGACGAAGTTGCGTGTTGAAGGCACTATAACACGATGCTAGTATTTGGCAATCAAGACGTTTAGATGTCTAAATAAAACAATAAGGACAACACAACATGCCTCACAATCCTATCCGCGTGGTCGTCGGCCCGGCTAACTACTTTTCACATCCAGGAAGTTTCAATCACCTGCACGATTTTTTCACTGATGAACAACTTTCTCGCGCGGTGTGGATCTACGGCAAACGCGCCATTGCTGCGGCGCAAACCAAACTTCCGCCAGCGTTTGGACTGCCAGGGGCAAAGCATATTTTGTTTCGCGGTCATTGCAGCGAAAGCGATGTACAACAACTGGCGGCTGAGTCCGGTGACGACCGCAGCGTGGTGATTGGCGTCGGTGGCGGTGCACTGCTCGACACCGCGAAAGCCCTCGCCCGCCGTCTCGGTCTGCCGTTTGTTGCCGTTCCGACGATCGCCGCCACCTGCGCCGCCTGGACACCGCTCTCCGTCTGGTATAATGATGCCGGACAGGCGCTGCATTATGAGATTTTCGACGACGCCAATTTTATGGTGCTGGTGGAACCGGAGATTATCCTCAATGCACCGCAACAATATCTGCTGGCGGGGATCGGTGACACGCTGGCGAAATGGTATGAAGCGGTGGTGCTGGCTCCGCAACCAGAAACGTTGCCGCTAACCGTGCGACTGGGGATCAATAATGCGCAAGCCATTCGCGACGTCTTGTTAAACAGTAGCGAACAGGCGCTGAGCGATCAGCAAAATCAACAGTTAACGCAATCATTTTGCGATGTGGTGGATGCTATTATTGCTGGTGGTGGGATGGTTGGTGGTCTGGGCGATCGTTTTACGCGTGTGGCGGCAGCTCATGCCGTGCATAACGGTCTGACCGTGCTGCCGCAAACCGAGAAGTTTCTCCACGGCACCAAAGTCGCCTACGGAATTCTGGTGCAAAGCGCCTTGCTGGGTCAGGATGATGTGCTGGCGCAATTAACTGGAGCGTATCAGCGTTTTCATCTGCCGACTACACTGGCGGAGCTGGAAGTGGATATCAATAATCAGGCGGAGATCGACAAAGTGATTGCCCACACCCTGCGTCCGGTGGAGTCCATTCATTACCTGCCAGTCACGCTGACACCAGATACGTTGCGTGCAGCGTTCAAAAAAGTGGAATCGTTTAAAGCCTGACGTACAAATTTAGCAGCAGCGCGCGCCGCCTTTTCCACCGTAGCGCGCGTCCTGCCGCTCACGGAAAAACTCTTCGTAGGTCATCGGCGTTTGATCGGGATGGTTAACCCGCATATGTTCGACATAGTTGTCGTAATCAGGCATACCAATCATCAGCTTCGCCGCCTGACCTAAATATTTTCCGGCTTTTGCCAGTGAATCAAACATCTTGGCCTCCGCTAACCATGTTGCTGAAAGAGTGCCGGATGCGGCGTGAACGCCTTATCCGGCCTACAAATGCTATCAACGCGCTCGGTCAGTCCCCTCGCCCCACCGGGGAGAGGGTTAGGGTGAGAGGGAACCCTGGGCACTAAGCCAACATTCGCCAACATCCCCCCCTCACTCTGACTTTAGTGTGCGCCTTTTGCCTGCGCCACGATCTCCTCGACATTTTCCGGCATTGGTTCATACGGCGTTTCTTTCGCCGTTGGCTTCGGATCTTTCAATGCCGCCAGTGCCGTCTTAATCGAGAACAGTGCCAGAACCACCACGACCACCATAAAGAAGATGGTTAACCCGGCATCCAGACGGTTGTTGAACACCAGTTGCGCCAGCTGTGACTCAGTATACTGCGACGGAATATTGCCGCTGTCGATCATTGCCTGGAACTTATTAGCAATGGCCAGGAAGCCGACTTTCGCATCCGGGCTAAACGCTTTCTGCCAGCCTGCGGTCAGGGTACAAATCAGCAGCCAGGCCGTTGGTACCAGCGCCACCCAGGCGTAACGTTGACGTTTCATCTTGAACAACACCACGGCACAGAGCATCAGCGCCATCCCTGCCAGCATCTGGTTGGCAATACCAAACAGCGGCCACAGAGTGTTAATGCCGCCCAGCGGATCGACCACGCCCTGATGGAGGAAGTAGCCCCACGCCAGTACGCACAGCGCTGTTGCCAGCAGGTTAGCAGGCAGTGAATCGGTCCGCTTCAGGCCAGGAGACACCACGCCCAGCAGATCCTGCAACATAAAGCGCGCAGCACGCGTACCTGCATCCACCGCCGTCAGAATAAACAGTGCTTCAAACAAAATGGCGAAGTGATACCAGAACGCCACATCCATCATGCCGCCCAGCGCGCCGTGCAGAATGTAGGCCATCCCCACCGCCAGCGTCGGCGCACCGCCCGCACGGGAAATGATCGACTGTTCACCCACTTCGCTGGCAATCTGGTTTAGCGTATCTGGTGTAATGCTAAAGCCCCAGCTACTCACCACCTGCGCGGCAGAAGCGACCACATCCGCCGTCCCTGCCGGAGCCAGCACCGCCATCGGGCTGTTCATGGCAAAATACACGCCCGGATCGATGATACAGGCGGAAACCAGCGCCATAATCGCCACGAAGGATTCCATTAACATCCCACCGTAGCCGATAAAGCACGCCTGCCCTTCGTTCGCCAGCATCTTCGGCGTGGTCCCAGAAGAGATCAGCGCATGGAAGCCAGACACCGCGCCACAGGCGATGGTGATAAACAGGAACGGGAACAGGTTACCGGTCCATACCGGGCCAGTGCCATCGACAAATTTGGTCAGCGCAGGCATGGTCAGCGTCGGGCGCATAATCAAAATGCCTACCGCCAGACCGACGATAGTCCCGATTTTCAGGAAGGTAGAGAGGTAGTCACGCGGGGCCAGCAGTAACCACACCGGCAGCACCGCCGCCACAAAACCGTAACCCACCAGCATCCAGGTCAACTGCACGCCGGTAAAGTCAAAGTACGGTGCCCAGGTCGGACTTTCTGCCACCCAGCCGCCAGAGATAATGGCGAAAATCAGGAATACCAGACCGATGACCGACACTTCGCCAATACGCCCCGGACGCAGATAGCGCAGGTAGATCCCCATAAACAGCGCCAGCGGAATGGTGAACGCAACGGTATATGTTCCCCACGGGCTATGAGTCAGGGCTTTCACCACGATCATCGCCAGCACTGCAAGGATAATGACCATGATCATAAAGCAGGCCACCAGCGCAATCACCCCGGCGGTTGGCCCCATCTCTTCTTTGACCAGCTCACCCAGCGAGCGACCGTCACGGCGCGTAGAAACAAACAGTACCATGAAATCCTGCACCGCACCGGCGAGAACCACCCCAGCGAGCAGCCAGATCATCCCCGGCAGGTAGCCCATTTGCGCCGCCAGTACCGGCCCCACCAGCGGACCTGCTCCGGCAATGGCCGCAAAATGGTGACCGAACAGCACTTTCTTGTCCGTCGGCACATAGTCCAGCCCGTCGTTATGGCGCACCGCTGGCGTCATACGCGTCGGGTCAACCGCCAGCACATTTTTGGCGATATACAGCCCATAAAAACGGTAAGCGATCAGATAGATACAGACCGACGCCACCACAATCCACAGCGCGTTGATCTGTTCCCCACGATTTAAAGCAATGTATCCCAGAGCAAATGCTCCCATTACAGAGAGCACTGTCCAGACGAGGTATTTCCCTGATTTGTTCATAGTTGTTATCCGTGTGCGTGTCCATAGAGATGTTACATTTTGTTTCTATAACATCTTTGTACAATTTAACAACACAGCAACCATGTAAATCGGAGTTGAAACCAATATTTAACTTAACAATGTTAACTCGATCACTCCGTTAACCGAGTTTTCCTGCAATCTCATCTAATTCTGTCGGGTTCATCCCAAAACTGCCGTACCCAGCCGACAAGTGCAGCAACGCCGCCCCTGTTCATCGAAAACGACGATTTCCCAGCTCTGATTTTGCCGACCAAGATGCAGCGGCTGGCAGACGCCGCGTACCTTTCCCTCAGACACCGGGCGATGGTGTGTTGCATTAAGTTCTGTGCCTACCACACACTGTCCGTCGCGGGTCATCATAAATCCGGCCATCGATCCCAGCGTTTCCGCCAGCGCCGCCGACGCGCCGCCATGTAGTAAACCGAACGGCTGATGAGTACGGGTATCAACCGGCATTTCGGCTTCCAGCACATCATCGCCCAGACGGGTATACACAATTCCCAGATGCGCCACCATTGTGTTATCGCTGGTGGCGTTCAGTTCGTCGAGCGTTAAATGGCGTTTCCAGATCATGCTTATGCCCCCAGCGTTGAGCCGCCATCGACCACAATATCCTGTAGGGTAATATGGCTGGCGAGGTCAGAGGCGAGGAACAAAATCGTGTTGGCGATCTCTTGTGGACGGGCGATTTTCCCCAGCGGAATGCCGAGTTTAAACTGCTCGCCAAAGCCGCGAATACGCTGTTCTTCGGCGTCATCGCTCACCCACAGCGTGCGTTGCATATCGGTGTCGGTGGAGCCAGGCGAAACCACATTACAGCGCACGCCGCTACCCGCCAGTTCCAGCCCGACGCTCAACGCCAGGCTTTTCAGCGCCGCTTTCGATGCGCCATAAGCACTCATGCCAATACGCGGCGTGTGCGCGGCGTCGGACGCCACAGTGACAATCGCCCCGCCCCGCTGACGGCGAAACTGGTTCATGGTTTGCTGGAACAGGTTAAACGCACCGCCGACGTTAACCGCAAAAGTCTGCTGCCAGTCCTCTTTACTGAGCTGATCGGTCGCGCCCATGCGTAAAATTCCCGCCGCATTGACCAGCGCGTCCAGTCGCTCCGTTTCAGCTAACAGTCGCTGACACACTTGCGCGACCTGCGCAGCGTCGGCAACATCCATCACTTCGGTCGCAAAGGGATATTGCTCCTGAGTGAACGCTTGATCAAAACCTGTAACTTTCGCTCCCGCCTCAACAAACGCCAGCGCCGTGGCGTAGCCGATACCTTTACCTGCGCCGGTTACCCAGACATTTTTACCGCTGAAATCCATTATTTCACCTCGCGGGAGAGTAGCTTCCACCAGGCGTCGATGGTCGGGTTTTTCGCCAGCATGACAAAGTCGATATCACCATGCACTTTGCGCCAGCGCGCCGCCAGCGCCATCATGCGCACCGAATCCAGACCGTAGTCGATCAGGTTGTCGTCATCGAACGGTTCATCGGACTCGTCCAGCAACGGCAGGATCACCTCACGCAGCGCCGCTTTGCTGGCGGGGATAGGTGCTGGCAGTAATTCTTCAGTCATCACCACCCGGCCAGAACGTCCGGCCACATATTTCAGCGACATCAAATGCTCGTCACGGCTGAAATCGGCCAGCGCATCCGCCACCATAAACGGTTTAATATCGCGCATAAATGCGTCGGTTGCGGTGGTCATACAGCCAATGTGGGCATATACCCCGGTAATAATCAGCTGGTTACGTCCACTCTCTTTCAGCATTTGCTCCAGCGGAGAACGATGAAACGCGCTGTAGCGCCACTTCACCAGCACCGTGTCGTCGGCATCTGGCGTCAGGCGATCCACCACCTTTTGCTGTTCCGGCGAGCGGGTCAGGCCCGGCCCCCACATATCATTCAACAGCGCCCGATCTTCATCGCTCTGCTCTTTCGGCTGGGCGGTGTAATAAACCGGGATATTGTGCTGTTTGCAGTAGTCGCGCAGCGCAGCAATATTCGCGCTCACCTGCTCCATCATCGGGCAGTTCTCGCCCCAGAAGCTGACAAAATAGTCCTGCATATCATGGATTAACAACGCGGCACGTTGCGGTTCAAAGGCCCAGTCAACTTTATTCTGCGGAATATCGTGAGACTCCGGCAGTGCGTAAGCCTGTAATTTTGGAATAGCCATCGTGTTCTCTCCTTCAGGCTGATGCGCGTGACGCCAGCCACTGACGTAATTGTTTTTTATCGACTTTCCCGACCGCCGTCAGCGGAAGTGAATCCACACACTCCACGCGATCCGGTAATTTAAATTCGGCAATACCCTGTTCACGCAGGAAACGACGCACCTGCACCGCGCGCAGCGGCTCTTTTACCACCAGATAAGCGCAGCTTTTTTCGCCCATCAGCTCATCTTCCATGCTCACCAGTGCGGCGTAGATCACCGCCGGGTGGCGCAGCAGCAGGTTTTCGATCTCTTCGGCAGCGATCTTCTCGCCGCCACGGTTAATCTGATCTTTCTCGCGCCCCTGCACGGTGATGTAACCCTCTGGATCAATAGAGATCAGATCGCCGGAACAGTAAAAACCGTTGGCATCAAAGGCGCTGGCATTGTGCTGTGGACTCTTGTAATAGCCGCGGAAGGTGTACGGCCCGCGCGTCATCAGGCGTCCGACTTCCCCTTGCGGCAGTGGATTTCCTTCGGCATCGGCAACCCATACTTCGTCATCCGGACACATTGGGTAACCCTGGGTATGGATAATTTTCTCCGCGCTATCATCAAGTCGGGTGTAGTTCACCAGCCCTTCCGCCATGCCAAACACCTGCTGCAACTGACAGCCAATCTCAGCGGGAATACGCGCCGCAAGGGTGGCAGAAAGACGTGCGCCGCCGACCTGTAACAGTTTCAGCGAGGCAAGCTGCGCCCGGCTTTCGCCTTCGATCAGCGCCTGCAACCACAGGCTGACTGCGGGTGGCACCAGCGCGGTAACGTTAACCTGATGTTTTTCAATCAATGGGAAACAGAGCGTGGCGCTGGGATCGGCCGCCAGAACAACCGTTCCTCCGGCAAGAAAGACGCCCAGCGATCCTGGCGAACTCATGGCGTAGTTATGAGCCGCCGGGATCGCGCACAGGTAGCGTGTCTGTTGTGTGAACTGACAAATCTCGACGCTACGACGCACGCTGTAGTAGTAGTCGTTATGAGTGCGCGGGATCAGTTTCGGTGTGCCGGTGGTGCCACCGGAAAGCTGGAAATAGGCCACTTCATCAGCAGGTGATGGCGTGGCAGTAAAATCCTCAGCCGGATGGTTAATCGCATCCTGCAAGTTATGCTCACCGCTGTCGTTGAGCAGTTGCACCACGCGAATGGAGGAATGTTCTGTGACGAAAGTATTGAGGAAATCATCCCCGCTAAACAGCGCATGTTGGCGATCGGCAATCAGCAATGCGGGTTCAATCTGGCTGGCATAGGCGTTCAGTTCACTACGCTGATGGCTGAACAACGCCAGCACCGGCGCAACGCCCAGTTTCAGCAGCGCGAAAAAGGTAATATACAATTCAGCGACGTTACCCAGTTGTACCAGCGCGGTTTCACCAGGTTTAATGCCCTGACGGCGTAAACTACACGCGAGGTTATCCGCCGCCTGATTCAGCTCCCGATAACTCAACTGTCGCTCGCCGTCGATAACCGCGATGCTGTCACTCGCAGCATGTCGCGTCAGAATGTCGGTCAGCGGCAAATCCTGCCAGTAGCCTTTTTCCCGATAGCGACGGGCAAACTCTTCCGGCCAGCGGGTGAATGGAATGCTCATCCTCGCTCCTTAATGCAATCCAAAAACGTTCAACATGGTAGAAAGTTTGACGCCTGTTTCGCGCCACTCACCCAACGGTGACGACGCAGGCACAATCCCCGCTCCGGCAAACAGACGCACCTGATTTTCCCGCAGCTTCGCGCAGCGGATGGTCACCACCCATTCGCCGTTACCTTCGCTGTCACACCAACCCACAATGCCGCCAAACAGTTCGCGGTCGAACGGTTCCAGTTCAGCAATAACCTGGGTCGCGGCCTGATGCGGGAAACCGCTCAGCGCGGGGGTCGGATGCAGCAGACAGGCCAGAGTCAGTGCGTTTTCTTGCGAATTCGCTTTACCTTCAAAGGGAGTTGCGAGATGCCACAGCGTCGGCGTGGTGATCAGCTGTGGAGAAGAAGGAACGTGTAACTCACTACTGCGTTCGCGCAGTACCTCTTTCATCGCCTGAGTCACCAGTTCATGTTCATGGCGATCTTTTTCTGACGCCAGCAGACGATTACCTGCTTCGCGATCGAGCACTTCATCCGGCTGACGACGCGCGGAACCGGCTAACGGAATGGAGCTAAAACGCTCGCCGTCTTTACGTAGCAGCAGTTCCGGGCTGGCCCCCAGCAGGACGCCACCATCAGCCAGCGGAACATGGAAGTTGTAACTAACCGGGTTTTGCGCAATCAACCGTTCCAGCAATACGCCACTATCAATGGCGGCGTCAGTGGTGATATCAATCAACCGTGACAACACCACTTTGTCGACCTGCGGCGTGGCGGTAAGTGCGGCGGCGCGGGCAACCATCTGTTCAAACGTGGTTTGCTCCGGAATTGCCTGGCGTTCCACCACATTCAGCGACTGGCTGCGGGTGAAACGGCGTGCGGAAGCTTGTTTTTCCTGACGGGAGAACGACTGCCAGGATTCAGGAATATACAGCGACGAAGGCTGACGTGGATCGAAGGGAATCGCCCCGACCATCACCGGATTTTTGATGCCCTGCGCTTTGGCATCGGCAAACAGCGCGGCGAGTTTTTGCTGGAAGGGACTGTCGGGCGAATCCCCGTTCACAGCCGGTTCATCGAAGCGGGCGAAACATCCTGACGTCGTAAAACTGCGGTACGGCGACATAAAGAAAAAGCGATTGGGCGCAAGTGTTGCCATGGTCTGCTGTACTTCCTCAGCCAGTGACGTATCCATATCATCCTCCACAAAATGATAAAGGCTTTAATAATGATTATCATTTATATTTTCGGTCGCTAACCTAAAAGCAAACGCGCACTATGTCAACTCTTGAGGTAACGCAATCTGCAACTCGGGGTTGCATCTGGTTGTGGTTACAATGAAAATGAGAAGCATTATTGATGGATTCGCATAAGCGCAATGTGATGTCCTGCGCCGTTCTGCCCCCTCTCCCTTCCAGGGTGAGGGCTGGGGTGAGGGTTAATGTTCGCACCAGTGCTGGCTGTTCCCCTCACCCTAACCCTCTCCCCAAAGGGGCGAGGGGACGGATTGTGCGCTTTGTCGAATTTGTCATTACGCCCTTAACCTTATTAATAACAGGAAGCTGATTTGTGAGACTCGCCCCGCTCTACCGCAACGCCCTTCTATTAACAGGACTTTTGCTTTCAGGAATAGCCGCAGTTCAGGCCGCTGACTGGCCGCGTCAGATTACTGACAGCCGTGGCACACATACACTGGAAAGCCAGCCGCAGCGTATTGTTTCCACCAGCGTCACCCTGACCGGCTCACTGCTGGCGATTGATGCACCAGTGATCGCCAGCGGCGCGACCACGCCAAATAACCGCGTCGCGGATGACCAGGGCTTTTTACGCCAGTGGAGCAAGGTGGCGAAAGAACGCAAACTGCAACGGCTCTATATCGGCGAACCGAGCGCCGAAGCCGTTGCCGCGCAAATGCCGGATCTGATTTTAATTAGCGCAACTGGCGGGGATTCGGCGCTGGCGCTGTATGATCAGCTTTCCACCATCGCCCCGACATTAATCATCAATTACGACGACAAAAGCTGGCAGTCGCTGTTAACGCAGCTTGGCGAAATTACCGGGCATGAGAAACAAGCGGCAGAGCGGATTGCGCAGTTTGATAAGCAACTGGCGGCGGCGAAAGAGCAAATCAAATTACCGCCGCAGCCGGTCACTGCCATTGTCTATACTGCCGCTGCACACAGTGCCAATCTCTGGACGCCAGAATCAGCACAAGGGCAGATGCTGGAACAACTCGGCTTTACGCTGGCGAAGTTACCCGCAGGGTTAAATGCCAGCCAAAGTCAGGGTAAACGCCATGACATCATTCAGCTTGGTGGGGAAAATCTGGCTGCAGGGTTAAATGGCGAGTCACTATTCCTGTTCGCCGGTGATCAGAAAGATGCCGATGCTATTTATGCTAATCCGCTGCTCGCGCACCTGCCTGCAGTACAAAACAAGCAGGTTTATGCGCTGGGAACCGAGACGTTCCGTCTGGATTACTACAGCGCCATGCAAGTGCTGGATAGGCTTAAGGCGCTGTTTTAAGCATTAACTGTCGGACGCTGTCACCTGCGGCGGCGTCTGGCGAAAATGTCGCAACTCCACCAGCACCAGCAATAACAACACGCCGATAATCAACAAACCAAAACCGCTCGCGCTTGCGGAAGCAACCGGTGTCATCATCGCGCCCAAACCACCCAGCAGCGCCGCGCCTATGGCATCGCCCGTCACGTTCTGCGCCGTCCACAAACCGTTAATCCGCCCTAACATCGCTTCCGGGGTTTGCGTTTGCAGCATTGTGTATTGCAGCAACGAGCTGACCGCACTCAACCAGCCGAACAGCGCCAGACAAACCACGCCTAAAATCCACATCGGCATCAGGCCAAACAGACCAATGGCGAGGAACGATCCCAGCGTGGAGAGCAGCATCAATAACCCTGGTCGCGCACTATGTGCCAGCTTCCCGCTGGTTAACGCACCAATAGCCGCGCCGAGCGGGATCGCCGCGTAGAGAAAACCAATCTGTGCCGCTGACATCTGCCAGTTGTCAGCCAGCGCCGGATACAGTACCCGCACCGCGCTCGCCATCGTCAATAAACCACCCAGCAGCGCAATCCCGCCCACCAGCGGGCTGGCAAGCAGAAAACGAAATCCTGCCAGTAATGATTTCAACGGATGCTCACGCGGCTGCGGTGGCGGTGGCAACGCCGGAAGGCTTAACAACGGTAGCAAGGTAATAAACGTGCCCGCCGCCGCCAGCCCGTAGTTCCAGGCTACGCCACCGGTCGCCAGCAATAAACCGCCAATCATGGGCGAAATCACCGACCCCAGACGCACGGTCAACATGGTGATCGCCCCGGCCTGCATTAAGTTTTCACGCCCTACCAGTGCTGGTGTCGCCGCCAATAGCGCCGTAACGCCAAGCGATGCGAAAAAACCATCCCATAAACCAAGTAAATAGATTGCCAGCAATGACGGCTCCGGCAGCAGTGCATTAAGGCACAGTCCAATGAAGCCAATGCCACAGGTGCCGCGCGCCAGCAAAATCACTTTTTTGCGCTCATAGCGATCCGCCAGCACACCGCCGACCATCAGGCCAACAAACATCGCGCCGCCGGTCAGCGTCACCGAAAGCCCCACCTGCCAGGTGGAATGTGTCATCATCTGGATCTGCACCGGCACCGCGACGCCGAGCAAACCCAGAGACACAATTGAGATGAAACGAGCGAGGAATACTGCGCGAAACGCCGGGTGCGTTTTCAACAGGCTGAGGTTAAGCAGCCAGGATTGTTTATTCATTACAATGCCTTGCCATCAAATATTTTAAATACCTATTCTTAGGCTGCACATGCTAACATATCCAAATAAGATCGATAACGATAATTAATTTCATTATCATGGAAGTTCGTATGTCTGGTTCTGTTGCCGTGACACGCGCCATTGCCGTGCCCGGATTGCTGTTATTACTGATTATCGCGACGGCATTAAGCCTGCTCATTGGGGCAAAATCACTCCCCGCTTCCGTAGTGCTGGAGGCCTTCTCCGGCACCTGCCAGAGCGCCGACTGCACCATCGTGCTCGACGCGCGGCTGCCGCGTACCCTTGCCGGTTTACTGGCAGGCGGCGCGCTTGGCCTTGCCGGGGCGTTAATGCAAACCCTCACCCGAAACCCACTTGCCGACCCC
This sequence comes from Escherichia sp. AM3, assembly GCF_032029835.1. Taxonomy (NCBI): domain Bacteria; kingdom Pseudomonadati; phylum Pseudomonadota; class Gammaproteobacteria; order Enterobacterales; family Enterobacteriaceae; genus Escherichia; species Escherichia sp. AM3. The sequence continues at coordinate 67,757 of NZ_JAVUPQ010000015.1, forward strand.
GGCTTGCTTGGCGTGAACGCCGGAGCCAGCTTTGCCATTGTGCTGGGTGCGGCGCTGTTTGGTTACTCTTCCGCGCAGGAACAACTGGCGATGGCCTTCGCCGGGGCGCTGGTGGCCTCATTGATTGTTGCCTTTACCGGCAGTCAGGGCGGCGGGCAGTTAAGTCCGGTGCGTTTAACCCTGGCGGGCGTGGCGCTGGCGGCGGTGCTGGAAGGACTGACCAGCGGCATCGCCCTGCTTAATCCTGACGTCTACGATCAGTTGCGTTTCTGGCAAGCCGGTTCGCTGGATATTCGCAATCTACATACCTTAAAAGTGGTGCTGATCCCGGTGCTGATCGCCGGAGCAACTGCGCTATTACTGAGTCGCGCGCTGAACAGTTTGAGCCTCGGCAGCGACACCGCGACGGCGCTGGGCAGTCGCGTGGCGCGCACACAGTTGATTGGTCTGCTGGCGATTACCGTGCTTTGTGGTAGTGCGACGGCAGTAGTTGGCCCGATTGCCTTTATTGGCCTGATGATGCCGCATATGGCGCGTTGGCTGGTGGGTGCCGATCATCGCTGGTCGCTGCCCGTCACGCTACTTGCTACCCCTGCCCTGCTGCTGTTTGCCGATATCATCGGGCGGGTGATTGTGCCCGGCGAACTGCGCGTTTCTGTGGTCAGTGCGTTTATTGGTGCACCGGTGCTGATCTTCCTCGTGCGACGTAAAACGCGAGGTGGTGCATGATTTACGTCTCTCGCCGATTACTCATCACCTGTTTGCTGCTGGTTTCCGCCTGTGTGGTTGCAGGTATCTGGGGATTACGCAGCGGTGCCGTCACGCTGGAAACCTCGCAGGTATTCGCCGCGCTGATGGGCGATGCGCCGCGCAGTATGACGATGGTGGTCACCGAATGGCGTTTACCACGCGTGCTGATGGCGCTGTTGATTGGCGCAGCACTGGGCGTCAGTGGCGCGATTTTTCAGTCGCTGATGCGTAACCCGCTCGGCAGCCCTGACGTAATGGGCTTTAACACCGGGGCGTGGAGCGGCGTGCTGGTGGCGATGGTGCTGTTTGGTCAGGACCTGACGGCTATCGCGCTGTCAGCAATGGTGGGCGGCATTGTCACTTCGCTGCTGGTCTGGCTGCTCGCCTGGAGCAACGGCATCGACACCTTTCGGTTGATTATTATCGGTATCGGCGTTCGCGCCATGCTGGTGGCCTTTAATACCTGGCTGTTGCTGAAAGCGTCTTTAGAAACGGCGCTAACAGCAGGTTTGTGGAATGCCGGATCGCTCAACGGCCTGACGTGGGCAAAAACCTCGCCTTCCGCACCCATCATTATATTGATGCTCATTGCCGCCGCCTTACTGGTACGCCGGATGCGCTTGCTGGAAATGGGCGATGATACCGCGTGTGCGCTGGGCGTCAGCGTCGAACGTTCGCGTCTGTTAATGATGCTGGTTGCAGTGGTGCTTACCGCTGCGGCAACAGCGCTTGCCGGGCCGATTTCCTTTATTGCTTTAGTCGCACCGCACATTGCCCGACGCATTAGCGGCACCGCTCGCTGGGGGCTAACCCAGGCGGCGCTATGCGGGGCGCTGTTACTGCTGGCGGCCGATCTCTGCGCCCAACAACTGTTTATGCCGTATCAACTTCCGGTTGGCGTCGTTACCGTCAGCCTCGGCGGTATTTACCTTATCGTCTTGTTAATTCAGGAGTCTCGCAAAAAATGACCGAATCAGTAGCCCGTTTGCGCGGCGAACAGTTAACCCTGGGATATGGCAAATATACCGTTGCGGAAAATCTGACTGTAGAAATACCTGATGGTCACTTCACGGCAATTATCGGGCCAAATGGCTGCGGTAAATCCACGTTACTGCGTACCTTAAGCCGCCTGATGACGCCTGCTCATGGGCATGTCTGGCTGGATGGCGAGCACATTCAACATTACGCCAGTAAAGAGGTTGCACGCCGGATTGGTCTGTTGGCGCAAAATGCTACCACGCCGGGCGATATCACCGTGCAGGAGCTGGTGGCGCGTGGACGTTATCCGCATCAACCGCTGTTTACCCGCTGGCGCAAAGAGGATGAAGAAGCGGTAACGAAAGCAATGCAGGCCACGGGAATAACTCATCTGGCAGATCAAAGCGTGGATACCCTTTCTGGCGGACAACGCCAGCGAGCGTGGATCGCGATGGTGCTGGCCCAGGAAACGGCAATTATGCTGCTCGACGAACCCACGACCTGGCTGGATATCAGTCATCAGATTGATTTGCTGGAGTTGTTAAGCGAACTGAACCGCGAAAAAGGCTATACCCTGGCGGCGGTGCTGCACGATCTTAATCAGGCCTGTCGTTACGCCAGCCATTTGATTGCATTGCGGGAAGGGAAAATTGTTGCTCAGGGAGCGCCGAAGGAGATTGTCACTGCTGAACTGATTGAGCGCATTTATGGTCTGCGCTGCATGATCATTGACGATCCAGTTGCCGGAACGCCGCTTGTGGTGCCGCTCGGACGAACGGCACCTTCAACCGCAAATAGTTAAACTAAGTGGTCTGCCATCATGGCATCCTGTTTTCTGGATGCCATCGCATAGCGCAACAGCACGCCACCACAAGCCACCATCCCGCCGATCAACGCGGAAAGGATCACAATAATCGCCTTACCCGGACCGTCTTTTTTCACTGGCAATGACGGGCTTAACTGATATTTAAACGGCGTAAAATTCACATCGTTGACATGTGCTTTTGTTAATTGCTCGACAAGATACTGCCGATTACGTAATTCACCGTTCAGTTCCGCAACGTCAGTGACCGCTTTTTCTATTTCCAGTTTGCGTTCAATACCGTCTGCACCGAGAGAAATAGAAAAATCGGGGTCATCTTTAACGGCCTGACCATTACTGTAAACGGGCTTTTTAATTCCTGCCGCGTTGGCAATGTCGAGTGAATAATTGAGGCGCTGAATGTTTGCATCAAGTTGATTTTTCGTTTTAATGCGATCCTGAGCCAGTTTTTCTTTTTCAAACTGGGTTTTGATCTCCAGTTTATTACGGACGTTTTCTAGCGACTCTTTCACCACCAACGTAGAGATATAATCGATATACCCGCTCAAAACGGTCTGCGCCTCTTCACTGGTTGGCGCGGTAAAACTTAGCGTCCAGGAGGTATACAGTGACGGTTCATCTTTTTTCTTACTGGCATTGTCATCAACCGCTTTCATTTTTTCGCTCAATGCGACAATTGCGCGATGCAAATCCAGTTCGTCGATTTTCGCCTCTTTTAATTGGTCCATCACATAAGGTGATGAACGCAGGTACTCTTCCAGCAAGCTAACCGACTGAAACTTCTTGATAAACAGGTTAAATGCTTCTGTACGATCAATTTTGATATCCAGATCCAGCACACGAAGCTTAGTGAATGATTTCTCCAACTCTTGCCACTGAACAGGTTCTGGAGGCGTGACAACCGCCGCGCTGGTCCATTTTTGCGGCAGGATGAAAGAGATCAGCAAGCCTGCGCAGGCAAACGCAAAAACGACCGCCATGACCGTTTTTTTGGCCCGCCATAAAACTGAGATTAGATTAAGTAAATCAATTTCATTATTACTGGGCGACGCCAGAGGATAATCGGGAAAATGAGCGTCACTTCCCTGTTTAATATTCAGTGATGACATGGGGTATAACCTGAAAATGAGTCCAATAGGGGGAAATCTCCACGGCGCTCACTTTACCAGTTGGTGATAATTATCCGAAGCTGAAGTTTGTAAATTCCTTCCACTGAATGCAACATTCACTCTATTTAAGAGAAATATTCATCAAACCTATAAATCAAACAAATAAAAAACCCATAATTATTTTCTGTAATTATGGGTTTATAAATAATATTAATTTACCTGTTTAGCGTTGCGCGAATAATCGGCCCAATTTTTTCAAACGTCCCTGGAGAGATAATATCCACATGCGCACAATCCTGACGATAGATATCCAGCTCCGCTATCCACGGCGACCAGGCGCGTTCGGGACTCATACCTTCCTGAAGTGTGCGTTCAGCAACAAACAGCGTCGCTTTACCGTCAAACGGTACGCTATGAGCAGTCGTCAGCAGGCGCACAGCATCAGCGTAGTTGCCTTCAATGGTGGTAAACAACTCCGTTGAAGTACTTCCCTGCTGTGCTGCCAGGAAGGCCTCGCGTTCGCGGTTAATCTCCGCCAGCACTTCCGGGTCCAGACCATTAGCTTCTTTTTCCTGCCAGTTTTGCGTTTCTGGCGGCCAGGTATCCAGCAAGCCAAGAAATGCCACCTGTTCGCCACGGGCACGCAGTCGCGCCGCAATACCCTGCGCCAGCGTACCGCCAAGGGAATACCCCAGCAGGTAATAAGGGCCATGCGGTTGTTGTTCAAGTAACGTTGCCAGATGCGCTTCGCAGACTTCATCCAGGTTTGCCGCCGTCTGCATGGGGCCATTGGGGCGCGGTGACTGAATGCCGATAATCGACCATTGTGGATCGAGATAACGCGAGAGCACGCTGAACTGCCAGGCAAAACCGGACGCAGGATGGAAACAAAACAGCGTCGGGCCATTACCTTCACGCAACGGCAGAATGGTTTCGAATCCCATACGCCGGGTGCTGTCTTCTTCAGCATCAATAATCGTTGCCAGTTTGGCGACAGTTGACGCGACCATCACTTGCCCCGGCGTCACCTGGCGGGCAACCTGCCGACTTAACTGCGCTGCCAGTTTCATTGCCAGTAGCGAATGACCGCCAAGCGCGAAGAAATCAGCATCGGCATCCTGCACGTCACACCCCAGCAACGACGAGAATGCCGCGGCGATAATCGTTTCACTGCCCGCTTTCGGCGCACGCCCTGGCGCTTGTGCCTTCAGTTCAGGCAACGGTAAGGCTTTGCGATCCAGCTTGCCGTTGGCGCTAAGTGGTAACTGTGGAAGTTGCAGCAGAACCACCGGTACCATATGTGGTGGCAATGTTTCACGAAGCTGCGCCTGCAATGCGCTGGTATCCAACGGCAGGCCCGATTGCGACACCAGATAGCCCACCAATTGACGCGCATCACCACCGGTGGCAGCCGCCTGGTTAATCACACAGGCGTGGGTAACGGCTTGTTCGACATCCGGCAGCGCCTGCATCACGCGATCGATTTCGCCCAGTTCGATACGCTGCCCGCGAATTTTTAGCTGATCATCACTGCGCCCGAGGTACTCCACCGCGCCGTTATCCAGCCAGCGGGCAACGTCTCCGGTACGGTACATCCGTTCACCTGGGGCAAAAGGATCGGCAATAAAGCGGCTGGCGGTCAGATCGGGGCGTCCGAGATAGCCCTGCGCCAGTTGAATGCCAGTGAGATAGAGATCACCCGCCACACCCGGCGGCACCGGATGCATCATCGCATCAAGAATACGCAGACCCGTATTCCATACCGGATAACCAATCGGCACACTGCTGCCGCGCACCTGTGCCAGTTCCTCGCCAAAAGCCGGATACCAGCTGACATCTACCGCCGCTTCCGTCGGGCCATATAGATTATGCAACGGCGCGCCAGTTAACTGTTGCCATTCGCGGCATAAATCAGCCGGTAAGGCCTCACCACTACAGAAAACCTGTTTCAACGTCGCGCAACTCTGGCGAGCGGTTTGCGGCGTCAGCGAGGCAACAAATGCCGCCAGCATCGACGGCACAAAGTGCGTGGTCGTTACGCCATATTCGGCAAAGAATTGCTGCATAGCGAGCGGGTCGCGGTGCGCTTCCGGTTCAGCCATCACCAGTTTTGCCCCTGCGATAAACGGCCAGAAAAACTCCCACACCGAGACATCAAAACTGCACGGCGTTTTTTGGGCAACGACATCTTCGCCTGTAAGCGGATAATGATTTTGCATCCAAAGCAGGCGGTTGACGATAGCCGTCTGCCCGACCATTACCCCTTTCGGCCTGCCGGTGGAGCCAGAGGTAAAGATGATATAAGCCGTGTGATGCGGTTGTGAAAGTTGCAGCGGCGCACTGCCCTGCGGTGTAAGCGGGGCGTTATAGCAAAGGCTTGTTAAATTGGGAACATCGCTAAAGCGCAGCAGTTGATCGTCGGTGGTAATTAACAGCGACGGACGCGCATCTTCCAGCATCATTTTCAGGCGATCGTCCGGATAGCCGGTATCCAGCGGTAGCCAGGCCGCTCCAGCTTCAACTATCGCATGGAGTGCCAGGGTCAAAAAGACCGAGCGCGGTAGTGCCACCGCCACGCTGTCCCCTGGTTTAACGCCGCGCTCACGCAGCAGATTCGCCAGCGCCACCACCTGCTCGCGCATTTCCCGATAGCTGAACAGGTAACGCGCATCTGCCAGCGCCGGAGCATCCGGTGTTTTTGCCGCTTGTTCTGCCACCAGCGCGCTAAGCGTGGTTTCTGGAATCTCAACCTGAGTGGCGTTGAGCTGCGCCAGCTGCGCATACTCACCTGGCAGCATAATATCGACATCGCCGCACAACAGCGCCGGATCCGCGGCGAACTGGGCAATCAGCATTTTCAGGCGTTCAGCATGCTGGATTAACGTTGGCTCATCGTAACGCTGTTTATTGGCGAGGATCTCAATACTCAAATCACCGTGTTCATCCGGGAACAGGGCCAGTTCAAGGTCATTAACCGGACCGGTTGCCAGGGTATGGGTTTGCGCCTGAACACCAGGAATATCCAGTTGGTAATCAAATACCTTGATATTGAGTACCGGACCAAACAGCGGTTCATCACCTGCCGCTCGCCCGCTGTCACGGACAATTTGTTCGGCATCGTAACGTTGATGACGACGCATTTTTTTCAGTTGAGCCGCCAGTCGGGTTGCCAGTTCCGGCAGCGTTTCTTGCGCCGCAATATGAATACCCAACGGCAAAACGTTGAGCACGGGTCCGGTAGCCGTCAACGCCGCCGAGCCCAGTCGACGCATAAAGATAAATCCGGCAGCGTAGTCCATGCGGTTGCACAATCGCCCCAGCCACAAAGCCGCCAGCGCAAGGGCTAAATCGGTACGCTGCACACCTGAAAGTTGCATAGCCAGCTGGCGGAATTCCCCGTCGGTAAATTCCAGTTTCAGGCGCAGAATATCTGCCGAGGCGCTGCGCCCCGGTAAAGGTGCCGGAGAAAGTGACGCGGGCGGTGGCAGTTGACGACGCTGTTCCGCCCAGAATGCCGCATCACGCTGCCAGGCTTCGCTTTCGCGGTATTGCTGGTACTCTTCCACTACATCAGCGAAAGGCGTAAACGGCGAAGCAGGCGTTGGTTCGCCACGCAGCCATGTGCAGTAAATATTGGCGATCTGGCGGGTAATGGCCGGGAAACTAAAGCCATCGACCAGCAAATGGTGATAACGCTGATACCAGTACCAGCGGTTATCTGCCACCTGAATGAGCTGATGAAAGACCAGTGGTTTACCGCTATCGACGCGCAGATCTTGCTGCAAATCGGCCTGCATTAATGCCTGCGCAGTACCGTGCGGATCAATGTTGGTTCGCAGGTCGATAATTTCTGGCAGTTCGAACGTCAGCGCATCATCAACCCACTGCCAGACTTCGCCGTTATCTTCCGTAAAACGCATCCGCAGCGTATCTGCTTGCGCTAGTCCGGCAACCACCGCGCGGGCCAGTAATGGCGAATCAACCTCTCCGGTTAACTCAACGTAATGCGCCACGCTCCAGGCGGAGGGTAATTCTGACAGTTTTTCTGCCATCCAGATGCCGGGCTGTGCGGCGACCAAAGGTAAATGCTGGCTCATTGTGCCTCCTGCAACTGGGTAAAATTCGTCGGTGTCAGAGTACGCCAGTGGGCTTCCAGCCACTGCTGGCAGGACGCCTGTGACTGCGGCTGACACACAATGTCCCAGCCTGCCGGTAAGACGCATTGTTGCGGCCACAGACTGAATTGCCCCTGCGCATTGCGCAATATGTAAAACGCTCCCTGCGGATCATCGAAGGGATTACTGAATGCCATATTCAACTCCTGTCATGGAAAAGTGGTTGCCAGAGGTCGATTAGCCCCTGCATCAAGCCACCGCGCCAACAAAGCGCATCATGTCCGCCGTCAACCTGACGCCAGAAAATGGATTCTTTTATGGGGTGTAATTGCGCATACAGCGCCTGATTGGCCCGCATGATCATCGGCTCGCGAATACCCGCTTCCAGCACAATGCGCAGACCTTCGGCGCTAACTTCACCAGCTTTTAGCTTTTCAAGTAACACGCCCTCTTGCTGCCCGCCCCGATGCGGCCACCAGTACGATCCTGACTGGCTTAATACACAGCCAAAGCGTTCAGGCCAGTGCAGTCCGGCATACAGCGCGGAAAGCCCACCAAAACTCTGCCCGGCAACCACGGTGCGATCGGCACGATCGCTAAAAGGGGCAATAGCTTTCACCAGGGGTAATAACTCTTGCTGTACTGCGAGCCAGAAATCCGCATTACACGGCAGTTCGTGGGCGCGGTGCGTGGTGTCGATAGCGTCGATCAACACATACACGGCGGGAGGAAGTTGCTGACGATGGGTCAGCGAAGTCAGCACTGGCCAGACGGGCATACTTTGCGCCCAAAATTCGCCATCGAGCAAAACTGCCAGCGGGCGTTCTTCTGCTGTTGCATCGCCGGTGGTAAAAATCCATACACGCCGTGACTTTTTCAACCGTTCACTTTTCCAGATAATTTCTTTGGCAGGTATTTCTGGCGCTTGCGGACAATCCCATCCCGGTTGCAGAGGCGCTTGCGGCATTTCGAGTGCAGAAACAGCGTGCCCTCGCCCGCCTTTCCAGCTTTGTAGGTTCAGCGGATCGGCTATCGCCTGGGGTAATAGTTTTCGCCAGCCTTCGCGCAATTCGAGGCGATCGGGGGATGGTACAGAAAAAATGTCATCGCGTTCGGTGGGAATAAAGCAGTAGCTGCCGCGCCAGTTGGCATTGAGTTGTGTCTTCCACTGCCAGACGTTAGTGCCTGCAATTCGCTGCATCGACTGGGGCTGGCTGTTCTGATGGTGATCGGTCACACCAGTGATGTAGACCCATACGCGCTTTATCGTCGAGTATTCTTCAGAACCTTGGGGATCACGCCACCAGAAAGTGACCTCAAACATTTCGTCATTCAGACGCTGCCATTCCGGGCCATGTTTCGACTGCCACCAGCTCTCACTTCCTACTTTTAACGCCGTCACACCATAACCCCATGTTTACTGTGCAATTTTTCATTGATTGCAGAAATATATTGATAATATTATTGATAACTATTTGCATTTGCAATAGCGTAATGGCGCGCCGTGGGAAGCGCGGACATTAATTAACCAACTGCACTGCGTGTCTTTCAGGATCAAAGGTTTTCGCGGTAGCGGGATGCGTCGTGTTGATGACGACCATGCCCGACAGTTGCAATTCGTGGCAAAAATGCAGGAATAAAACAATGAACAAGAAGATTCATTCCCTGGCCTTGTTGGTCAATCTGGGGATTTATGGGGTAGCGCAGGCACAAGAGCCGACCGATACTCCTGTTTCACATGACGATACTATTGTCGTTACCGCCGCCGAGCAGAACTTACAGGCGCCTGGCGTTTCGACCATCACCGCAGATGAAATCCGCAAAAACCCGGTTGCCCGCGATGTGTCGGAGATCATCCGTACCATGCCAGGCGTTAACCTGACCGGTAACTCCACCAGTGGTCAGCGTGGGAATAACCGACAGATTGATATTCGCGGTATGGGTCCGGAAAACACGCTGATTTTGATTGACGGCAAGCCGGTAAGCAGCCGTAACTCGGTGCGTCAGGGCTGGCGTGGCGAGCGCGATACCCGTGGTGATACTTCCTGGGTGCCACCTGAAATGATTGAACGTATTGAAGTTCTGCGTGGTCCGGCAGCTGCGCGTTATGGCAACGGCGCGGCGGGCGGCGTGGTTAACATCATTACCAAAAAAGGCAGCGGCGAGTGGCACGGCTCCTGGGACGCATATTTCAATGCGCCAGAACATAAAGAGGAAGGTGCCACCAAACGCACTAACTTTAGCCTGACCGGTCCGCTGGGCGACGAATTCAGCTTCCGTTTGTATGGCAACCTCGACAAAACCCAGGCTGACGCGTGGGATATCAACCAGGGCCATCAGTCCGCGCGTGCCGGAACGTATGCCACGACGTTACCAGCCGGGCGCGAAGGGGTAATCAACAAAGATATTAATGGCGTGGTGCGCTGGGATTTCGCGCCATTGCAATCGCTGGAACTGGAAGCAGGTTACAGCCGCCAGGGTAACCTGTATGCGGGCGACACCCAGAATACCAACTCCGATTCCTATACCCGCTCGAAATATGGCGATGAAACCAACCGTCTGTATCGCCAGAACTACGCGCTGACCTGGAACGGTGGCTGGGATAACGGCGTGACCACCAGCAACTGGGTGCAGTACGAACACACCCGTAACTCGCGTATTCCGGAAGGTCTGGCGGGCGGTACCGAAGGGAAATTTAACGAAAAAGCGACACAGGATTTCGTCGATATCGATCTTGATGACGTGATGCTGCATAGCGAAGTTAACCTGCCGATTGATTTCCTCGTTAACCAGACGCTGACGCTGGGTACGGAGTGGAATCAGCAACGGATGAAGGACTTAAGTTCCAACACCCAGGCACTGACCGGAACGAATACCGGTGGCGCTATTGATGGCGTGAGTGCCACCGACCGTAGCCCGTATTCAAAAGCAGAAATTTTCTCGCTGTTTGCCGAAAACAACATGGAGCTGACTGACAGCACCATCGTAACGCCGGGGCTGCGTTTCGATCATCACAGTATTGTCGGCAATAACTGGAGCCCGGCGCTGAACATATCGCAAGGTTTAGGCGATGACTTCACGCTGAAAATGGGCATCGCCCGTGCTTATAAAGCGCCGAGCCTGTACCAGACTAACCCGAACTACATTCTCTACAGTAAAGGTCAGGGTTGCTATGCCAGCGCGGGCGGCTGCTATCTGCAAGGTAACGATGACCTGAAAGCAGAAACCAGCATCAACAAAGAGATTGGTCTGGAGTTCAAACGCGACGGCTGGCTGGCGGGCGTCACCTGGTTCCGTAACGATTATCGCAATAAGATTGAAGCGGGCTATGTGGCTGTATGGCAAAACGCAGTCGGCACCGATCTCTATCAGTGGGATAACGTGCCGAAAGCGGTGGTTGAAGGTCTGGAAGGATCGTTAAACGTACCGGTTAGCGAAACGGTGATGTGGACCAATAACATCACTTATATGCTGAAGAGTGAAAACAAAACCACGGGCGACCGTTTGTCGATCATCCCGGAGTATACGTTGAACTCAACGCTGAGCTGGCAGGCACGGGAAGATTTGTCGATGCAAACGACCTTCACCTGGTACGGCAAGCAGCAGCCGAAGAAGTACAACTATAAAGGTCAGCCAGCGGTTGGACCGGAAACCAAAGAAATTAGTCCTTACAGCATTGTTGGCCTGAGCGCGACCTGGGATGTGACGAAGAATGTCAGTCTGACCGGCGGCGTGGACAATCTGTTCGACAAACGTTTGTGGCGTGCGGGTAATGCCCAGACCACGGGCGATTTGGCAGGGGCCAACTATATCGCCGGTGCCGGGGCGTATACCTATAACGAGCCGGGACGTACGTGGTATATGAGCGTAAACACTCACTTCTGATGCTAACGTCAGATTGTTGACAAAGTGCGCGTCGTTCATGCCGGATGCGGCGTGAACGCCTTATCCGGCCTACAAAAATCTTGCCAATTCAATATATTGCAGGACCATGTAGGCCTGATAAGCGTAGCGCATCAGGCAGTTTTGCGTTTGTCATCAGTCTCGAATATGGTCGATATGAAAACTACGCATACCTCCCTCCCCTTTGCCGGACATACGCTGCATTTTGTTGAGTTCGATCCGGCGAATTTTTGTGAGCAGGATTTACTCTGGCTGCCGCACTACGCACAACTGCAACACGCTGGACGTAAACGTAAAACAGAGCATTTAGCCGGACGGATCGCTGCTGTTTATGCTTTGCGGGAATATGGCTATAAATGTGTGCCCGCAATCGGCGAGCTACGCCAACCGGTGTGGCCTGCGGAGGTATACGGCAGTATTAGCCACTGCGGGGCTACGGCATTGGCCGTGGTTTCCCGTCAACCGATTGGCGTTGATATCGAAGAAATTTTTTCTGCGCAAACAGCGACCGAATTGACAGACAACATTATTACACCAGCAGAACACGAGCGACTCGCAGACTGCGGTTTAGCCTTTTCTCTGGCGCTGACACTGGCATTTTCCGCCAAAGAGAGCGCATTTAAGGCAAGTGAGATCCAAACTGATGCAGGTTTTCTGGACTATCAGATAATTAGCTGGAATAAACAGCAGGTCATCATTCATCGTGAGAATGAGATGTTTGCTGTGCACTGGCAGATAAAAGAAAAGATAGTCATAACGCTGTGCCAACACGATTAATTGACAACATCTGGTACGATTCGCCCGCAGCCATCACTGACCACGGGCGAAAGTGTAAAGCAGGTGCCTTACCATCCTGACCTGACAACCGGATATGCGGGGATTGCTCCCATAAGCGCTAACTTAAGGGTTGAACCATCTGAAGAATGCGACGCCTCGGTGCCTCGTTAAGACGATGCCTCGC